>JBJKUD010000001.1:0-55448 GCA_045563315.1 Candidatus Actinomarina sp.
CAAGGTAAGATCCTTCGGCATGCTTGAATAACATTCCTCTAACGTTACTTGGCTCTGCAACACCGTCAGTGATTGCAAAGTTAATATCTGGATAATTAGGTGCTACTTCATTCATTGCTCCGTCAAAAAGGAAACCATTACCAACTATCAAATCGTTTCCAGCTTCTGCGCAAAGTTCTAGAAGTTCGCCTCTATTTTCTCCACCACCGTCAGGCTCTAGGAAAGTACCAACCATTCCAAAGTCTTCAATAGCTTTTTGATATCCTGAATATGCTAAATCGTTAAATGATAGATCTCCAAGACCACCAATGTCTAATACAAGACAAATGCTTGGGGGGTCAGCTACTGGTTCAGCTGCTGCCGCAGTTGTTGCAGGTGAATCTAGCTCTTCTGCTGGTTCCTCTGCTACAACCTCTTCTACAGCTGCATCATCACTTCCGCCTCCACAAGCAGTTAATATGAGGCCAAGTACCATAAAAAGTACTAGCCATTTTGACTTCATTCGAGTCACGTTTACTCCTTGTCCAACTAGTTGTAGGTATTACAAATACCTTTAAATCCCTGTTGAAATTTATAGTAGCAATTTTTAATATATTATCTTTTGATATACGTTAATTTTTTATTACGAGTTGACAGTTTTTTTAAGAGTCAGAATCGGCAAAGTCTACTTCGGGCTCGTTAGGAGCTTCGACCGATTCAAAATCTAACTTACCTTCTTTTTCATTCAAAGAGACAACTATGGTAGATCCAGCCTTGTATTTACCTCGTAAAAGTTCTTCAGATAGTGGATCTTCTAATAATCTTTGAATTGACCTTCTAAGTGGCCTTGCTCCAAATTCTTTGTTGTATCCTTCAGTTGCCAAATATTGTTTTGCTTCATCAGATAAAACAATTTCTAAGTCAGAATTTTTTAATTGTTTATGAACCCTATCAAGCATCAAGTCAACTATTTCTTTTACTTCATCAAGAGTTAATTCGTGGAATACAATAGTTTCATCGATTCGATTTAGAAACTCTGGTTTAAAATATCTTTTTAGTTCTTCATTAACTTTTGCTTTCATTTTTTCATATGAACCTGTGTCAGATAAATTACTAAATCCAATATTTTTAGAAAGATCTTTTGTTCCTAGGTTGCTAGTCATAATTATTACCGTATTTTTAAAATCTACGGTTCTACCTTGTGCATCTGTTAATCTTCCATCTTCTAAAATTTGTAATAATGTATTGAAAACATCGGGATGAGCTTTTTCAACTTCATCAAGTAAAACAACACTAAATGGTTTTCGCCTTACAGCTTCTGTTAATTGACCACCCTCATCATAACCAACATATCCTGGAGGAGAACCAATCAATCTACTGACTGTATGTTTTTCCATATACTCAGACATATCAATCTGAATTAATGAATCTTCATCACCAAACAAAAACTCGGCCAGAGATTTTGCTGTCTCTGTTTTTCCAACTCCTGATGGTCCTAAAAATATAAATGATCCCGATGGTCTTTTAGGATCTTTTAATCCAGATCGAGTTCTTCTTATTGCTTTTGAGACAGCAGTTATAGCTTCATGTTGACCAACAATTCTTTTATGAAGTTCATTTTCCATTTCAAGTAATCGCGCCGTTTCTTCTTGAGTTAATCTATGTACCGGAATACCAGTCCATTGGGCTAATACTTCTGCAATTTCTTCTTCATCTATAACTAACTCGATATCTGACGAGCTAGAACCTTCTATAGAGTCAATTTCATCAAGCAATATCTTTTCTTGGTCTCTAATTTGACCTGCTTTTTCAAACAATTGTGATTGAACGGCGTCTATTTTTTGTTCCCTTAAATTCTTTAATTTATCAGAAATTTCTTGTTTTTCAGCATCTAAAGGCTTTTTATAAACCCTCATTCGACTTCCAGCTTCATCAATTAGGTCGATTGCTTTATCAGGAAGAAATCTATCTGAAATGTATCTATCTGCCATGTTTACAGCGGAAGCAATGGCTTGATCTGTAAACCTAACACCGTGATGAATTTCATATCTATCTTTTAAGCCATCAAGTATTTCAATAGCATCTGATAAATTTGGTTCATCAACTTTTACAGATTGAAACCTTCTTTCAAGAGCAGCATCTTTTTCAAAGTGTTTTCTAAATTCTTCAAGAGTCGTGGCACCAACTGTTTGTAATTCTCCACGCGCAAGCATTGGTTTTAATATTGATGCAGCATCAATTGCTCCCTCCGCTGCTCCTGCTCCTACTAAAGTGTGAATTTCATCGATGAAAAGAACTATGTCACCTCTTGTTTTTATTTCTTTCAAAACTTTTTTAAGTCGCTCTTCAAAATCTCCGCGATATCTAGATCCTGCAACAAGTGCTGAGAGGTCTAACGTGTAAATCTGTTTTCCTTGAAGTGTTGATGGAACATCCCCAGAAATTATCTTTTGAGCTAAACCTTCTACAATCGCTGTTTTGCCAACTCCTGGTTCGCCAATGAGTACAGGATTATTTTTTGTTCTTCTTGATAGAATTTGCATTACTCTTTCAATTTCTGTTGATCTTCCAATAACCGGGTCAAGCTTTCCTTCTTTTGCCATCCTTGTAAGATTTCTTCCAAATTGGTCAAGTATTGCTGAGCCTGTACCAGATCCTGGTCTTTCTCTTCCTCCAGTTGATGCTGCTTGAGCTTTTTTACCTTCACCAGAATTAGAAATGAGCTTAATAACTGTTTGTCGAACCTGTGATAATTCAGCTCCTAGTTTTTTTAGAACTTGTGCAGCAACACCTTCTCCTTCACGTATCAAACCTAAGAGAATATGTTCAGTCCCGATGTAGTTGTGACCTAGTTGAAGTGCTTCTCTTAAAGAAAGTTCTAAAACTTTTTTTGCTCTTGGTGTAAATGGAATATGTCCACTAGGAGATTGTTGGCCTTCACCAATTATTTCTACCACTTCGGATCTAACACTATCAATGTTAATATTTAATTCTTCAATAGCTTTAGCTGCGTGGCCTTCCCCTTCTTGAATAAGGCCAAGCAAGATGTGCTCAGTACCAATGTAATTATGATTTAACCGTCTTGCTTCTTCTTGGGCTAGAACAACAACTCTTCTGGCTCTATCTGTAAATCTTTCAAACATATTCTTATATTAATAAAGATCTGTTTATACATCTAAATGAAAATTACAACTATTTGTAAAATCATCTTATTCTTTAATTATGGAATCAAAAGAACTTGAAAACATCATTCCCATACCAAGAATATGGGAAAATTTAAAAGAACTTGAAAACAGATTGATACAAGTTAGTAGTTCTTCTGACAAATATCTCACTGAGATTTCACAATATTTGATATCAGCTGGAGGGAAAAGATTTAGACCATTGATTGCCTTGCTCGCCGGAGAATTGGGCGACGGGAATAAAGAAAAAGTTATTGATGCTGGTGTTTCCGTAGAATTAATACATTTAGGTAGTTTGTATCACGATGATGTAATTGATGATGCAACAAGTAGAAGAGGCGTAGAAAGTACAAATAAAAAGTGGAGCTCTACTTTATCTATTTTGGCTGGTGACTATCTATTGGCAAGGTCCTCAGAATTAGCAGCCGAATCACTCGGTCTCGAGTCTGTAAAACTACTTGCTTCTACATATGCCCAACTTGTAGAAGGGCAAACAAAAGAGGTTCAATTTTCATATGATACAAATCATGGTACTGATGATTATTTAAAAATTATTGAAGGAAAAACTGCAAGTTTAATTAAAACAAGTGCAAAATTAGGTGCGATGGCTTCTGGATGTAATGAGGAGACAATAGATTCAATTAGTAAATGGGCTTGGCATAGTGGAATTATTTTCCAAATTACTGATGATATTTTGGATTTGATTTCAGATGAAGAAACACTTGGTAAGCCTTCAGGCAATGACATAATTGAAGGAACCTATACCTTGCCTATTTTGATAGCACTAGAAAAATATCCAGAAAAAATAAAGACAATACTTTCAGACGTTCATGAAAATAAAATTGGAGTTGATGAAATTATTAGTGAATTTAATAATGATGAAATAATCTCTGAATCAAAATTATTTTTAAGAACACATTTAGAAAAAAGTGAGAGCTTTGCGATAAAAATTGACAATAAAGAAGTTAGAAATATTCTCCTAGATGTAAATAAGTATCTAGTAGAAAGAAGTAATTAATTTTCGGGTTTTAGGTGGGTAAAAGTAATTACTTCCCTTATTGATGGTTTTCCTACAAGAATCATAATAAATCTATCTATTCCAAAACCTAAACCTCCAGTTGGAGGAAGGCCATACTGTAAAGCCTCAACATAGTCTTCATCTTCTACATGAGCCTCTTCATCTCCAGCACTTTTCTTAATAGCTTGTTCTTTAAGTCTCAAAGATTGTTCTTCGGAATCAATTAATTCAGAAAATCCATTGGCTAGCTCGCTTCCAAAAGCAAATAACTCGAATCTATCGGTTACACCTTTTTGATCTTTTTTCTCTCTAGCAAAGGGTGAGACTTCAACTGGATAATCAGTTACAAAAGTCGGGTCTTTAATATCTTTTTCTATAAAATTCTCAAATAATTCAAATACTAGAATGCCTAGTGTCTTTGCTTCAAAGTTGATATTTTGCTGATTTAATTTAGAACTTATATCTTTGAATTCTGAATCAAACTTTATCTCAATTCCTAATTTTTCGGATACTAAATCAAACATGCTTACTCTTTTCCATGGTCTGGAAAAGGATGCTTGTTCTCCATTAAATTCTATTTCTTTACTAATTTCTAAATTATCAAAAACATATTCACACATATTTTCGACCATATCCATCACAATGTTCATATCTGCATAAGCCTGATAGCTTTCTAACATTGTGAATTCAGGTTGATGAGTTTGGTCAATTCCTTCATTTCTAAATATTTTTCCAATTTCAAAAACTTTTTCAAATCCTCCAATAACTAGTCTTTTTAAGTACAACTCCGGAGCAATTCTTAAGTACATATCCAGATTAAGTGCATTATGGTGAGTCTGAAAAGGCTTTGCTATAGCCCCTCCAGCTTTTGATTGGAGGATTGGAGTCTCCACCTCAATGAATTCAATTGAATGAAGATATTCTCTAAATAACTTCACCACATCTGACCTAATTTCAAGAATTTTTTTTGATTCTGGATTTACTATTAAGTCTAAATATCTTTGTCGGAATCTAGTTTCTTTATCTTTTAATCCATGCCATTTTTCTGGGAATGTTCTTAAGCTTTTTGACAAAATCGTGGTTTGGTTTACTTTGATTGATAGTTCGCCTTTTTTTGTTTTAATGATCTCTCCATTAATTGCAATGATGTCACCAATATCAAAATGCTCAAAAAGTTTCAAATAGAGCTCATCAATTTCTCCTGAATTTATCAAAAGTTGAATTTTGCCAGAATGATCTAATAAGTCATAAAATAATAATTTACCAAATGACCGAGAGTTTAATATTCTACCTCTAATAGACACGTTAACACCAGTGTGCTCACCATCTTTAATTTCAGAATGTTGGGTTATTACATCTGCTATTTTTACAGATTCATTGAACCTAGTAGGAAAAGAATCAGGCGTTAACTCATTCAAAAAGCTAATTTTTTGCTTTCTGAAATCGTAAATTTCTTTTTCTGATTTTGAAAAATTATCCATTTAGTACAGCCTAATTATTCAAAAAATATATTTCTTCAAGTCCATTTAATGTTAAATCTTTTGAATATTCTGCATCAACATTCAGAATAGGTTGGATAATGTCTCCTAATCCCCCAGTAATAATAATTTTTGGGTTTATAGCAATTTCTAATATAATTTTTTCTAACATTGAGTCGATCATTGATGCGTGTCCAAAAATAAGCCCACTTTGTACAGCTTCATAAGTATTTTTTCCTACAACTGATTTTGGGTTCAACAATTCAACTGATTTAAGTGAGGAAGTCTTTGAAGTAAGTGCTTCTAAAGATATTTTTATTCCTGGTGCAATTGATCCACCTAGATATTCTTTATTATCATTGACCACATCAAAAGTTGTTGCCGTTCCCAAATCAACAATGATCACTGACTTTTCAGCATTTTTATAGCCACCAACAGAATTTGCAATCCTGTCAGGCCCTAACTCTTTTGGGTTATCAATATTTACTTTAAGCCCAGTTTTTATTCCTGGTCCGACAATATGTACTGATTTAGATGTAAATCTCTTTGTTGCTTCAGCAACGCTATCAGTAATTTGAGGGACAACGGAACAAATTATAGACCCATCTAAATTTTCACTATTTATGCTGTCAGGATCAATAGTCGTTTTAAACATCATTAACAATTCGTCAGATGTTATTGTTTTCCTTGTTGTATATCTATAACTTTTCCATGTTGAGTTATTTCCTACGCCAACAGTTGTTTCACTATTTCCAACATCGATAGCAATAATATTTTTCATTTTATTTCCTCGTATTTAAATTGAATGTTATCAATTAACCTTACTCCATCAATTAAAACTGCAATGATAACAACTAAATCTGAGGAACTTTCGTTGGGTGGTAAAAATGTATTCATATCTAAGATTTCTAAGTAGTCTAAGTGAATATTTTCTGAAACTAATAAAGATTTGCCTTTATTGATAATTTCAATTAAATTTTTTGAATTATTCAGTTCATTTTGTATTAAAGCTAAAGCTTTATAAATATTTTCAGCTTTTATTAAACCTTCCTGAGACAAGAGTTTATTTCTACTACTTAAAGCTAACCCTGTTTTAGTTCTTTTAGTATTCTCTTCAATAAGATTAATTTTGTATTCTTTATCCAAAATTAGCTTTTTAATTAAAAACAGCTGTTGTATGTCTTTTGATCCAAAAATTGCTGTATGTGGGTTTATCAATTGAAAAAGCCGATTTACAACAGTAAGTACCCCATCAAAATGTCCCGGTCTTGATAAGCCTTCATATTTTTTTCCAATTTCTCCGGCATATAAATTCTCAAATCCAGATTTTGGGTAAATTACATCTTCATCGGGTAGGAAAAGAAAATCAACGTCCAGATTTTCAAGGATCTTTTTGTCATTCTCTATGTCTCTTGGGTAATTTAAAAAATCTTTCTCATCATTAAATTGAAGTTTATTTATAAATATTGAAACAACGGTTTTCAATCCAGTTTTTTTTGCTTTACGAATTAATGAAATATGTCCATCATGTAAGGCCCCCATTGTTGGGACCAAACATGTGTCATTATTTTTTAATAAATTATTAGTATCTAAAATTTTCATTCTTATCGTGCCCTTTAAGGTGCCCGTAATTAATTAATATTTATATTACCAACTTTGTTTATTTTTTGAATATCTAATTTATAGTCTTTAGAAATAAATTCATTAAATAACTCCGATAGGGGAAGTATGACGAAATTTCGATTTTTCCAATCATAATGTGGGATAGTCAAGTTTTCTGTTTCAATAACTTCATTATTAAAAAAAATAATATCTATATCAATTACTCTTGGCCCAAATCTAAAAATTTCTTTTCTGCCCAATTTTTTCTCAATATCTTTTGTTTTCTCTAAAAGTTTGATTGATGAATTTTCAAACTCTATTTCTAAAATTATATTTAGAAACTTATCTTGATCATCATATAAAATCGGATCGGATTCATAAACAGATGAAATTTTTATGAGATTTGCTATTTTCGATATTTCATTAACGGCATTTTCTAAATGTAGTTTTCTATCACCTATATTCGAACCAAGAGATAATATAATCTTATTAAAATTTTTCACTTACCGTCACGCTTACATCATTAACAGCATCTTGTAGAGGAGAGTTTGGTTTATGGACTGATATTGTCATAGATGAAATTTTCTGATGGTTTCTAAAAGAATTCAAAATTGTGTATGCCAAGGTTTCTAACAAATCGAATGAGTTATTTTTACAAATTGCAATTACTTCATTGACAAGATTCTCATAATTTAAAGTTCTATCAAGACTATCTAGTTCATAGTTGCTTAAATTAACATATTGTTCTTTAAGTTCAACATTTAAGTCGATTAAAAATTTTTGCGTATTATTTTTTTCTTCTTCGTAAACCCCATGTTTTGCAAAAACAGCTATCCCATCAATATTGATAGTCAGTGGCATATTAAGAAGTCGGTATTAAGGCGATTGCTTTTGGAGATAAAGGTTTTCCAAGAATCCTCTCAAGAATTGTTCGAGAAAATATAGGATCATCAAGAAGTTTTGAATAAATTAAGTATCCAGCCAAAATTCCAGGAACTTCCTCGTCTAAATACTCTCTATGGATTAAGAGTTTTCTTTCTTTATCTGATAAAGCTTCTTTAATTGCTTCGAAAATAAGATCAGTTGACTCAATTCCTACATTTTCACCAAGTGGAAAATGATATGTTCTGAAGCCAACTTCTTGATAATTTTTTAAATTGAAATCTGAATCAAGTAAAGAAAAAATTGAATTTATGCCTTGACTTTTAAGCCACTGAATTTCTTCTTCACGTCTTATTTTTCTAGCAGTAAGGCCGCCTCCACCTATACATTCTGATACAGCAAGCTTTCCCTCAATTATCCAAAAAAAATCGTTTGGTTTTAGTCCTGCCATAATTTCCTTTAATTAGCCTAACATATTACGATACACAAATTATTTAATTATCTATGTGTAATCTCAACATAGAGACGCCCGATTCAAAACAATGCTTTTCCATTTCAGAACTTGTCATATTTAATAACTCTGTAAATTTTTTTTTAGAATAACCAACAATTACTGGGTAGGTGTCAATTAGTTTTTCTAGCCCTAAAAATAATTCTGCAGAATCTTGCATTGTTTTTCCAAAACCAAATCCAGGGTCAACTGCAATTTGTTCTTTACTGATACCATTATCAATTAAATTATCAACTTGTATCTGGATTTGAGAATTTACTTCTTTTACGATATTTTTATAATTCATTTTTTCATGAAGATGCCGAGAATTTGGATCGTTATGCATGACAATAATTCCACTTTTTTCTTCTTTTGCAATCTTTATCAAGCTATCATCATTAAATCCTGTAATGTCATTTATAATTAAAAAGTTGTTTTTAAGAGCTTCTTTAATAACTAATGGATTAAATGAATCGATTGAATAATCAAAATATTCAGAAATGTTTTCCAAAAAAAAACTAAATCTTTTTAATTCTTCATTTTTACCTATTTTTTTAAATTTTGGTTTAGTTGACATACAACCAATATCCAGCAATTTGAAATTTCTTTTTTGAGCTATCTCAAATTTGCTCAGCAGCTTATCTTGAGAGCCATATATTCCATCACCAGAAAAAGAGTCTTTTGTGACATTGAGTATCCCTATTTTTTTTGTTTCTAATGAATCTAGATAATTATCCCAGTTGAACAAGTTAACTCATATTTAAAGCAGCTTCAGCTCTCAAAGAGGAATCTAGCTCATAAATCCCATTTGCAAATGTTGTAGTTATATCTCCTATTGAGTTTTCAGGGCTTAAAAGATCAGAACATAAATGTTTAGCTTTTACCTTAACATATACACCCTGTGGATCTAAATTTTCAAGAATTTCTTCAGCTATTTCCTCAGTGAGTTTCTCCTGAAGTGTCAACTTACTTGATAAATTGTTTATTAAATCACTAAATTTTGACACACCTAATATATTTTTCTCTGGTAAAACTGCAATACTTACTTCACCAAAAAATGGAAACATGTGGTGTTCGCAGAAGCTAATAAAAGGAATTTTGTTTATATAGATGGGATGATTGTGAGCAATACCTTCCAAATGAGAAAAAATTGAATCAATATCTTTTTTTGGAAAATTAAATTTATTCTCCAGTTGAGTTAAGAACTTTTTTGCAATTAAATCTGTATTTTTATTTGGATCGTTTGATATTTCAGAAATAAAATTCGATAAGGCTTCTTCTAAATCCACATTTGTTTTGTTTCTATCTTTACTCATGCTAGTTTGAGATTTTTGCCTGATCCTGAAATTTGTACTTTTTTGATTTTGTTAAATATTCTTGAAACTTCTTCTCGATCAATTGTCTCTTTTTCCATTAAAACTTTGACCATTTCCTCCATTTGTTTTTTAAATTTTGCAAGAATTTTTCCTGCAACAACATGGGCATCGCTTAACAAACTTTTTACTTCTTCATCTATAGATGAAGCTACTTCATCCGAATAATCTTGTTGTCTTCCGTAATCTCGTCCTAAAAATACTTCATTTGTCCCCTTGCCGTACAACATAGGTCCTAATTTTTCACTCATTCCAAACTCCATAACCATTCTTCTTGCTATTTCTGTTGCTTTTTCTATATCGTTAGAAGCACCGGTTGTAGGATCAGCAAATATTAATTCCTCAGCTACTCTTCCACCCATAAGCATCGCTAGACGGTCTTTCAGTTCTGCTTTTGAAGTTAGGTATTTTTCACTATCAGGGAGAGCCTGGGTGTAACCTAATGCTCTTCCTCTTGGAATGATTGTAACTTTGTGTATTGGATCTGCATTTGGAAGTGCCCACCCAACTAAAGCATGGCCCGTTTCATGATAAGCAATTATTAGTTTTTCTTCATTTGTTAAAATTTGACTTTTCTTTTCTGGTCCAGCTAGAACTCTGTCGATCGAATTTTCAATATCAGCATTTGATATTATCTTCTTACTCTTTCTTGCTGCAAGAAGTGCTGCTTCATTTAATAAATTAGCGAGATCTGCACCAGTAAATCCGGGGGTTTGTTTTGCAATTGTTTCTAAATTAACATTTTTTGCAATTGGCTTTTCTTTAGAGTGAACTTTAAGAATCTGGGTTCTCCCTTTGAGGTCAGGTCTGTCAACAATAATTTGTCTATCAAAACGTCCTGGTCTTAGAAGAGCAGGATCTAGGACATCTGGTCTATTGGTTGCTGCCATCAATATAACACCTTGGTTAGCTTCAAATCCGTCCATTTCAACCAATAATTGGTTTAAAGTTTGTTCTCTTTCGTCATGACCTCCGCCAAGTCCAGCTCCTCTCATTCGACCAACAGCGTCTATTTCATCAATAAAAATTATTGCCGGGGATGACTCTTTTGCTTTTTTAAACAAGTCTCTTACTCTACTAGCACCTACACCTACAAACATTTCAACAAAATCTGAACCCGAAATGCTGAAAAATGGAA
The DNA here is from genome assembly GCA_045563315.1 of Candidatus Actinomarina sp. GTDB lineage: Bacteria > Actinomycetota > Acidimicrobiia > Actinomarinales > Actinomarinaceae > Actinomarina. The sequence goes on from JBJKUD010000001.1 coordinate 11,143, forward strand.
CATTGGATTCGCCTGCAACTGCTTTAGCTAGCAATGTTTTTCCAGTACCAGGAGGACCAACCAAAAGTACTCCCTTTGGTATTTTTGCTCCTAATTTATTAAATTTTTCTGGTGATTTAAGAAATTCTTTTATTTCTTCAAGCTCTTCTTTTGCTTCTTCAGCCCCAGCAACATCATCAAATGTTACTTTTGGAGATTCTTCATCTAACTCTTTGGCTTTTGATTTACCAAACTGCATAATTTGATTTCCATTTGATCTAACTTGGGAAAACATAAAAAACATAAAACCAGCAAGAAATATCCAAGGTAAAAATGCAATTAAATAATCTTGCATCCCTGCCGGCTCTGTATCTGTGTTTAGAACTATATCCTGGTCGATTAGCAGCCTGAAAATTTCGCCTTCAAACCCTTCTGGATAGTCTGTTTTATAAACTGTATCTTCATTAGCCAACCGGTATTCGACAGTATTAGATTGTTCCTTTATTGTGGCTTCTAAAACTAACCCTCCATTTATTTGAGTTTGAAATTCTGAAAATGTTGAACTTTCAGGAGCATTGATTGTCTGATTATATCTTTGAACTCCGAAAAAAATTAAAAGTCCTAGAGATATGTAAATAAATAGAGACCTATTTCTTTTTTTATTATCTTGTTCTTTATTGTTTTCCACATTTTAAATTTAATATATGTCTGATTAAATGAATAGTGAAACTTCTGATAAAACTAAGAATGCATCAAATTTAATAAATTATCTTTTTTGATAGAAACTTGTAAAACACCCTTTTTTGACTTTTTTTCATTTTCTATTGCTAGATCAGATTTTCTAAGACCAACAATCCAATAAAGATTATTGTCGATATATACAATTGGCCAATTATTTCTGAATGCACTATCTACACCATAATTACGAAGAACCTCTGAGGCTTTAATAGAAATGCCATCACTAACTATTTTTTCACCATTCTCAAAAAACTTAATTTTAACTTCTCCTTCTTCTGGAAGAGCCAAGTTCCAATTGTTGTATATCTCAATTTGATTTACCATTTGAAATTCAAAAAAACCAATAAAAGATTTGTCCGCCTCTTTAATATTTTCTCTCCATTGGCTTTGATTTAAGAATATTATTGAACCACCTGAGTTGAAACAAGTCCATTCTTTGAAAAAATCAAATTTTTTCTTGTTATCAAGTGATTGAGTTATCTTTTCTAAATCATTTTTTTCTATGCTTTTCATCCCCAAGAAACTCGCTACTTCATTTAAATAAAATTGTCTCTCATTGCTTTCATGACTTATTAATGATATTGGAATTTCCAGGTACCCTCTTGAAAATTTTATGTACTTTAAATAATCTTTTTTATAGTTTGTTCGAAGTTCTACTTCATTTGTCAAAAGTTCAACTTTTTCTTCAAATGATCCTGGAAATTTTTCATTAATTTCAGGAATTAATATATTTCTAATCCAGTTTCTTATGATCTTATTATCCATGTTTGATGGATCTTCTAAGTAAATTAAATTGTGTTGATTTGCATAATCATAAATTTCTGTTTTAGATATTTTCATCATTGGTCTTTGAATTTTTCTATTAATTGATTTTATTGACTTCAACCCTTCAAGTCTTGTTCCTCTAAATAAATTGATCAGCAAAGTTTCAGCTTTATCAGAAAGATTATGACCAGTTATTAATATCTCCTCTTCTTTGAGATCAGAAAGTAAAGCCTTGTATCTTTCATCTCTCATTTTAGTTTCAGAAGATTTTGGATTTAATGAAGTTGGGAGTGCTTTAAACTCTAGATTTAATGAAACTGAAATTTTTTTTGCTACTTTTTCTAATTTCTTAGAATCTTTTTGATTGTGTTGAACAAATACAAGTCGCATGGCTACTGATTGATTTGCCATTATATGAGCTAGAACGGAACTGTCTACTCCTCCACTTAATGCAACCACATAATTTTTGGACAAATCAATATTATCGATAATATTTTTAATATTTGAGCTCATAAATTTTGCTCTATTTCTTTATAACTTTATATCTCTTTTTTGTAACTTGTCTAAAGTATTGAACTATATTTCCAATAATGACCAAAGTTGCAATTGCTACACTTGTCGGTATGAGAAATTTATAAGTCCATTGTGGTTCTTCTGGGACCTCTACTTCCTCTTCTATCACAATGGCTGGAATAGGAACTTTTTCATGTTCATCAGATATATCTGAGTATCCATAAGTTGATGAATAAGAAATACCGCTTATGAACAGAATAATTAAAAAAGAAAATATAAATTTTTTCACATTTAAAGACTACACAACCATAGAAAAAAAATAAATTTATATTAAATTAATTTTGAGCCGAAGGAGGGAATTGAACCCTCGGCCTGCTCATTACGAGTGAGCTGCTCTACCACTGAGCTACTTCGGCAATAATGAGTTTTTGTAAATACAAAAAAAATTTAAAGATCTTCGACTCTTTCCCAGTTTCGATCATCGTGACCAAAATGAGAAAATAAAGTATCTGTTTTATAATTTACATTCAACAAATCTAAGCGTTCAATAATCATCCCTGGCATCATGTCAAACTTAGAAACAAAATCATTTATGACTTGACCATCTTTTTTTGATGTACCAAATGTTTCAACCGATAATTCATAGGGATCAGCTTTTCCAATTGCATAAGCTACTCTCACTTGGCATTTGTCTGCCAAGTTATGGGCAACTATATTTTTTGCCAAATGTCTTGCTGCATATGCTGCAGACCTGTCAACCTTTGAAGGGTCTTTGCCTGAAAAAGCTCCTCCACCAACAGGTACTGTTGGTCCGTACGCGTCAACAACAATTTTCCTTCCTGTTAATCCTGTATCTCCTGCAGGTCCTCCTTTGACGAATGACCCGGATGGATTCAAATCAAATTGAAAATCATTATTTACTAAAGGGCTAATCATTTCTTCTAAAGTTTTTCTTAAATCGTCAATATCAATGTCTTTTTTATGTTGTGTAGAAATAACAACTTTAGTTTTCTTTCCACCTGTAGTGACTTGTACTTTGGAATCCAAATCAAGATTATCATCATTATTTTGTATATCCCACAAAGACATTTGTATATTTCGACTGATATCAAATGTTTTTGGCATAAGTGATTCTGTTTCGTTAGTAGCATAACCAACCATAATTCCTTGATCTCCAGCTCCAAGATCTTTATCATCTTCTACTGCTGATCTAATCTCTTCTGATTGAGGGGTTAACTCATTTTGAACTGTAAGACTATCTAATTCAAAATCTTCAAAACTGGTTTTTATTGTTTTAAGTAATGCCTCCTTAACAATTTTATTTACAGTTTCATCATCAATATTTGCAGTTTCACTTATCTCTCCTCCAACAATAACTAGACCTCCATATGATGTCCCAGTTAAGAAAGTTTCAACAGCAACTCTCGATTTTTTATTATTTGAAAGCGCCTCTGTCAGGACATAATCAGATATTAGGTCTGCTATTTTATCAGGATGACCAGGAGAAACTGTTTCAGCTGTTTTATACATTTTTAATTACTTTCATTTTAAATTGCCTCTTTATATTAATTATTTTTTGTAAATTCTGCTCTAAAACTTTAATCTAATTGTTTGTTATCCTCTTTTTATGTCTTCAGAGATAAAAAAAATCTATAATTTACTCTTCTCTGTTGGTTTCTCATCAATAGGATTTATTGCAGCAATTACAGTTACTGCTTTGGCAGTAAGAGAAGTAACTACCAATCCCTACTTAGTAGGTATCCCTAATGCTCTTGGTGTTGGAGGAGCATTTGTAGGAACTCAAATTTTTGATTATTTACAAAAGAGATATTCAAGAATGGTTGCATTAGCAAACACTTTTTTTGTTGGGGCCTTGGGGGGCGTAGTATGCTTTATAAGTCTCTTAACGAATTCATTTAATTTACTTATTATGGGAGCTTTTATTTTAGGTATAGGTCAGTCTGCCTCTTTACAGACAAGATATGCTTCATCATTTATTGTAAAAGAGGAGTTTAGAGCAACTGCTCTTTCCCTTGCTGTATGGTTTTCAGTTTTTGGTTCAGTTTTTGGACCAAGATTAGTTGGACAATATTCTGATACATTTAATGATATTTTTGGATCAGAATTAATAGTTGCATATTTAATTGCAACGATTGGTTTTTTACTTGCGGGAATATGTGTAATAGGACTTACAGATAAAAGTAGTTTACTGAGATTACCTGTAATTTCAGAACATACCTCAACAAAAACAAAGCTTGATGTTAAGGCAAAACAACTAACTATGTTGTTAGTTGTTAACCATTTTGTAATGGTGATCATAATGGCAGCAACTCCCCTGCATGTGCAAGATATAGGTGAAACCATAAAGGTTGTTGGTACAATAATTAGCTATCACACTCTTGGAATGTTTGTATTCTCACCAATACTTGGGCGATTTGTAGATAAAGTAGGTTCAAAAAAAGTCTCTATTTGTGGTGGTTTTATTCTTTTGATTAGCTGTATTTTTGCATTGAATAGTGAAGATATTATTTTGTTACATTTAAGTCTCTTCTTGTTGGGTCTTGGATGGAATTTTAACTATGTTTCTATTAGTTCTGAAATTTCAAAATATTCAATAGAAAAAAATACAAATCTCAATATAAAAAGTGATTCGTTTGTCTTTGTAGGTAGTGTTTTTGCACAATCATCTTTAGGGTTAACCTACACTGTAATTGGTTTTCAAGGTCTAGTAATTTTTGGAACACTGTCGGCTATTTTTTTGGTTTTCAATTTAATCAGGCTTTCTTCAAAACTATTGACTTAATTTCAAAAAGTTTCTGATTCCAAAACTAATTTATTAAATGCTATCTTTGGCCTGATGCCCGAGGATATATCCTCAATAAGATTTGATAATATTTCAGCATATCTAAATTCAACTTTTGTAAAATTTTTGCTAGATAAAATACTATTTACTAAATATTCAATTGATCTTTCAAATATGTTTAAATTCCTGTTTGAATCTGGATCAAGTTTGTTAATAGCATTTTCTAATTTAATAAAATTAAATATTTTTTCATTGGAATCTTGATTAGGAGAATTTAAATTTTGCAGAGTAGAAGTTATTAATTTTATTTCATCATGGAGATTCTTTAAAGAAAGATTCTCTTCTGTATCCAAAAAATTTACAATATCATCAAATTCAAAATTATATGTATAGGTATATTCATCATCTATATATAAAGTCCTACACCTGCTTTTAAGTGTTGGTAATATATTTTTAATTGAATCATCTTTGGAATGTGACCAGTGTCTTCCGTTTGAAGTAATTATAAATATATTTGATTTTGAAGGCTCTTCTAAAGTTTTTAATAGCGCATTCGATGCTTCTTCTGTGAGGGACTTCGTAGGAGGAAATATAAAAATTTTATATTTGCCTTCAATTGGGTAGATACTTTCGTCATTAATTACTCTTCTAATATCATCAACACCTAAAGTATTTATGTTTTCAGATGAAACTACCCTGATATCTGGATGTTGAAGGATATCATTTGAATTAAATAATAAATTTGATGAAAAAGCCTTTGCTTGGTCAATTAAATAACGAGAAGATCCAGAAATTAGAAGGTAGGAGTGAAATGGTTTTGATGATTCATTTAATAATTTTGAATTAAGTTCAAACAACATCCAACCATTCGTATAAAATTTTTGTATTAACCTCAATATTTTGAGTTGCATCTAGAACTAAAAACTTGTCATCAAACTTATCAGCTAAATTTAAATATCCCTCTCTCACTTTTTTAAAAAAATCAAGATCAGAACTTCCAATTCTATCATTAACTTTTTGACGTTTAAGTGATAACTCTGGATCAATGTCTAAAAGAATAACTTTTTCTGGCCAGTAACCATTTATAGCAATATCGTTTATATTATATATCTCTTCAAACCCCAAACCTCTTCCAACGCCTTGATATGCAACTGAAGAAAAAGCGCTTCTATCAGAAATTATTTTCACGCCTTCACGTATTGATGGTTTAATTACTTCTTCAATTAAGCTTGCTCTGTTTGCTGAAAAAAGAAGTGCTTCAGCTAAAGGCTCAATTACATATTCATGACTTAACAAAAGATCCCTTATGCCTTCACCAAGTTTGGAGCCTCCTGGCTCTCTGACTATTTTGTACTTTATTTGCTTTTTTTCTAGATGATTGGTTAATGATTCAATATAACTTGTTTTACCTGATCCATCTACTCCTTCAAAAGCTACATAATCTATATTCAAATTTTTATTCCTTTTCGTCTAAATTCAACTTTATCTTATTGAAGTTTGATTTTTCAATACCAAATTCATTAAAAATAGTTTTATATCCATTTATAAAGTTTAAGATCCCGGAAATGAATATTAGAATCGAACTTCCAATCAATACTAAATAAACCCCATCTTGTCCAAAGACACCATCTAAATAATTTGCAATAATTCCTGATAATAAAAAAGAGAGTAACAAAGCAAGTCTTCCAATAGTGTAGAAATTGCCAAATACTCTTCCTCTAATATCATTATTTGTAGATGCCTGCAAATAACTTATTGTCAAAAGATAAACTCCTCCTGTTCCAATTCCTGATATAAAAATAGATAATAAAATAACAAAAAAATCTGTCGATCTAAATGCTGATATTAAAGATATACCCGTCAGCATCATAGAAATCCCAATTAAGAAATTTACTCTACTAAAAGTCGTAACAAAATAACTTAAGGTCAACATACTAAATAAGATTCCACTACCAAATGAAGCAATCATGAATCCAAATGAGCTCTCACTAAAACCCAGATCAACTGTCAAAAAAGTATGACCCAAAATAAATAATGCGCCTGCACCTATTAAACAAAATGAAATAGAAAATGAAATATTCCTTATATCTTTAGATTTGAAAAAATAATCTAAGCCTTCTTTGAAATTTTTAAAAGAAACATCTGGCTTTTTATTTATTGCATTTTCATTTTGATTTTTTAAAAAGTACAAAAATATTACTGAAGCTAAAAATGTGAAAGTATCAAATAAAAATATAATTGATCCTTTCCATCCATTCCCAATATTATTTATAATTTCAAAATTATTTAAATCACTAACTATCCCAAGAGCTAATGATGCAATAGGCAATGTTGCATAAGTCCCAATTGCAAATAATGAATTTGCTTTGACAAGGTTCTCTTTACTTACCAATTCTGGAACCACAGATTCCCTAGATGGTTGACGTATAAGTGAAAATATTTCAGACAGGAAATTTAATATAAATATTGAGTAAAGGTTACCTGCAAAAAATAAAAGCATTACAAATACCATTCTTATAAGATCACAAAAAATCATAATAATTTTTTTGTTGTATCTATCTGCAATTAATCCAGCAAACGAAGATAGAAGTGCAGGAATAATTCTTGCTATTAAAGGCACTATTGCAGTCAGCTCCGAATTTCCAGCTTCAGTTCCAAGATAGCTGGCTAAAGCAACCGAACCAAAAAGAGTTGCCCAATCACCAAAACTTGAAATTGTTCCTGACCACCAAAGTAAAGAAAACTGTGATTTTGAAAAAATTTTTATTTTATTCATTGCTTCCATTATCACTATAAATCGAATTGAAAATACTTTTTTTTTCAAAATCCTGTACTTTTTCAAAAATACTGTTATCAATAAGGACATGTCAAAACCTTTAGTAATAGTTGAGTCACCAACAAAAGTTAAGACTATCTCAAAAATTCTTGGTGATGAGTTTGTAGTTAAGTCGAGTGTTGGTCATATTAGAGACCTTCCAAGAAATACAAAATCAATTCCAACTATGTTCAAAAAAGAGGATATTCTTTGGGGAGCCGTCAAGCCAACTAAATTTGAAAATATATATGTGGTACCGGAAGATAGAAGAAAAATAGTAAATGAACTTAAAGGTTTGGCTGATAATGCCACAGATGTTTACTTAGCTACTGATGACGACAGAGAGGGTGAAGCGATTGCATATCACTTAATGGAATCTCTTGAATTAAAAAAAGAACCTAAGAGAATCAAATTTAATGAAATAACAGATACAGCCGTCCTTAAGGCAATGAAAAATCCTGAAAAAATTGATATCGGAAAATTTAAATCGTATGAGGCAAGAAGGACTCTTGACAGAATGATTGGTTATGAAATATCACCAAAGTTAAGAGATCTTGGGGGTGCATTTATCTCCACAGGAAGAGTACAAGGCCCAGCAATTAGATTAATTGTTGAAAGAGAAGAAGAGCGACTAAGTTTTGTAAAATCTGAATATTTTGAAATAAAGGCTGATTGTAAAAGCTTAGGTTTTGAATTTAAATCAAATCTTAAATCTTTAAACGGTGTAAAAATTTCAACCTCCAAGGATTTTGACAAAGATGGAAAAAAAGTTTCAAATGACAGAAAATATTTAAACGAGGAAGAATCTAGAGACATCGTTAACATCCTTAAAAATTCTGTGGCAAATATTTCAAATATTAAAGAATCTCAAAGAACTGGTAAACCTCCCAAGCCTTTTAAAACAACAAGTTTACAAACATCTTCAAGAAACAACCTCGGATTTCAACCAGGAAAAACCATGGGTATTGCTCAGAAACTTTATCAAGAAGGTTTAATAACGTACATGAGGACAGATTCAATAAGGTTGTCCGATGTTGCAATTAAAGCTTCAAGAAAATATATTGAATCCAATTTTAGTAAAGAGCACCTTCCCTCAGCTCCAAATTATTATGGCGATAGTAAAAATGCACAAGCAGCTCATGAAGCTATAAGGCCATCTGGTGAAAAATTTAAAACGCCAAAAGAATTACTTAGTAAGTATAAAGAAGACAGTGATGAATATAGGTTGTATGAATTAATTTTTAATATAACCATCGCATCACAAATGTCTGAAGCAAGAGGGGTAACAAAAACAATAGATATTGAAGTTAATGATGAAATATATCAATCTATTTTGTTAGGTATATCAGGAACAACATGGGTTTTTGGAGGGTACAGAGATATAGCTAAAAACTTAAGTGAACAATCACAAGAGTTACCAAATCTAAAAAAAGGTGACAAAGTTGAAATAATTAATTCTGAGTATGAAAAAAAATTTACAAATCCACCAAATAGATATTCTTCAACATCGCTCATTAACAAACTGGAAGAGCTTGGTATTGGTAGGCCCTCTACCTATGTATCAATAATCCAAAGTATTACATCAGTGTTTATAAATTCAGAATCTAGCTTAAAACCACGAATAATAGCAATGGCAATGATTAATAATTTTATGAAACCTTATTTTGATCCATATATAAATTATAAATTCTCTAAAGAAATGGAAGACAAGTTAGATGAAATTTTAGAAAGTGATTCTCCAGAAGAAGCAAAGATAGATTTTTTAACAAACTCCTATAAGAAAATTCAAAAACATGTAAATAAATATGGTGAACCAGATCCTATATCCCTTACTTCATACCCTCTTCCATTTGATACTCGATATGTATTAAAAACTGGGCGAGTCCAAGATAGAATCGCATATCCATATCTACAGAGGGATGATGATTTTTATATAGGCTTGCCTCCTGATATAACTATTGAAGAACTTGATGAAACATATATAAGTGAAGGTGAAAAACAACAAGAAGCGAGCCTCCTTAAGGAACGGAGAGTTTGTGACTGTAAAGAATGTGGAACTCCTATATTTATAAAACTCGGACCAGGTGGAGGATATTATTTCCAACACGGTATCAAAGAAAAAGGAGTAAGACAACCAAAATGTACATTTAGAAATATGATTGGGCCAATTTTTGAAGACGAAGATCCTGATCAGCTTAGCGCCGAAGATGCTTATAAAAGGTTTAATTTGTCAACTAAAAATCCGCGTCTTGTATGTGAAGAAAATGGTTGGAGTTATATGACAGCTGTAGGGCCTTATGGAGGTTTTGCTATAAAACAAAGAAATAGAGTGGTTTTCGATATTAATGATCTTAAGCAAATGAAAAAAGATGAAATCTTAGAAATAGTTAACTCAGAAAAATCTCAAAAAATTTTAAACTTGATTAATTCTGAATCAAAAAATATTCCCAAAAGTTTAAATAAAGATCAACTTCTTGAAAGGATCAAGGAGACGTATCTGATTAATGAAAAAAGTATCAAAAAATTGTCAAAAGATAGCTTAGTAAACCTTGCAAAACTCCTAGACATTGTTTTTTATAGAGGAAGATTCCGAATGAAAACTGAAGATGCAACAAAAAATAATTTGATTAATAAAATAGTCATTGATAAAAAAAATAAGCCACTCGAAACACCGCAAAAAGCATTAGTAATTGAAAGTTCCGAAATTTTAAATATTTTTGGAGACAATAATAATTAGAAATTGTTTAAATATTTGACTCAATTTTTTCTAAGAGTTTATCCCAATTGTAAAAATCATTAACAAACTTTTTGCCTTCTAATCCAAACTCTTCTATCTTTTCAGGATTTTCTATAAAATAAAGAATTGACTCTTTAAGTATTTTCTTATCGCCTGCTACGAATCCAGTTTTACCGGGGATAATTGTTTCAATAGCACCTCCTGAGGGACCAACAATTACTGGAATTCCGTAGCTTGCTGCTTCTAAATATACTAGTCCAAGACCTTCAAACTCGATTCCAAAATATTTGGACTTTGACGGCATCGCAAATAAATCGATAGATTTGTAAAAGTTGGTAAGATCATCCTCATTTACCTCCTTTATGAAGGAAACATCAACAGCTGATACATTTGATAATTTTCTTAAATAATTTTCTTGTTTTCCGAATCCAAATATTTTTAACTGAATTGGTATACCTTCTTCTCTAATTTCATGAGTTACGTCAATAAGCCAATTTATTTTTTTTCTAGAAACAAGTCGACTTACGACTCCCACAGTTATTCCTTCATTTAATTCGTATTTCTTTTCAAAATTTGGAATATTAATCCCCGCACCAATATTATGAATTTGAGTTTCTGTCATGTCTTGTAATTTTTTACGTGAAAAATCACTTACTGTAAAAATTTTATTCAAATTATTAAGATTTTTTTTCAAAATTGTTCTTATTATTGGAAAATAATTTAAGACATTAAATTCTGCACCGTGGCATATCATAAATTGAGGAATTTTGACATTTTTAGGTGAATTAGGGATGTCTAATGTATTCAGTTTATTTACAAATAGAAAATTGGGATTGCTCGAGCCGTGTAAAATAATATCAAACTTGTTTTCATTGATTATTTTTTGTACATCTGAGAATACTTTGATTGGGTTCCACAAAAAATTTTCTGTAGACTTAAATGTATTCTCACCAGAAATCCATTTTGGTCCGTATACAAAAAAATTATTTTTTGAATTTTCTGAAAGATTAGAAAGATAAGTAGAGATACCGCCTTTTTTTGGCTTCCAATCATTAGTAATAAGTAAAATATTCATTTGTTAAAAATTATATGTTTGAATATCTTATCAAAAAGCTGAAGCAAATATCAGACTCACTATTGTCATAACTTTAATGACTATATTCATTGCTGGTCCTGAGGTATCTTTAAATGGATCACCGATGGTATCCCCTATAACAGCAGCCTTATGTTCATCCGATCCCTTGCCTGCGCCACCTCCTGCTTCAATATATTTTTTTGCATTGTCCCAAGCACCTCCAGAGTTAGCCATAAATATTGCGAGTAAAAATCCTGTTACTAAAGCGCCTGCTAAAAATCCACCTAAAGCTTCTTTATTCCAAAAGCCGATTACTAAAGGTAAAACAATTGCCAATCCCCCGGGTAGTAACATTTCTCTTAATGCTGCTGTAGTAGCAATATCTACACATTCTTCATACTCTGGGACAACACCTTCCTTACCTTCTCTTAGGCCAGGTATTTCTCTAAATTGTCTTCTCACTTCCTCTATCATTTTAAAAGCAGCTCTGCCTACAGCGTTTATGGTCATTGCTGCAAATAAAAATGGAAACATTCCACCTAAAAATAGTCCAAGAGTAACTTCTACTTTGGTAATATTTAATCCAGATTCAGCCAATCCTGCACTCTGGACAAATGCAGAGAATAAAGCTAAGGCCGTCACAGCAGCTGACCCAATTGCAAATCCTTTTGCGATAGCTGCAGTTGTATTTCCTAAAGAATCTAATTCATCTGTTGCTTTTCTAACTTCTGGATCTAAGTGCGCCATTTCTGCTATTCCACCAGCATTATCTGCGATTGGCCCATAAGCATCAACTGCAACAGTAATGCCAAGTGTTGCTAACACTCCAATAGCTGCAACCGCAACACCATAAATTCCACCTCCAGCACCTAAAGCCCAATCTCCAGCTGTATAAGCTCCAAAAACTCCAAAAACTACAACAATTACTGAGAATGCTGCAGATCTCATACCTTCTGCTATTCCCGATAGTACAAGAGTTGCAGGACCAGTTTTTGCTTGGTCGGCTATATTTTTGACAATTGAATGATGATCTGAAGTGAACCATTCAGAAATTTGACCAACAGTTATACCTACTAATAAACCAATAATTACAGAGATAAAAAGACCAATTGGATTTTCCGAATAATCTGAAAACATTGTATTTGAAAGAAAGAAAACTCCTATTGCAGTTAAGGCTGCAGCTGAATATGTCCCCCTATGTAAAGCTTGTGCTAATTTTCCTTCTTTTGGAACTACAAGAAATGATGAGACTATGGAAGCTAACATTCCAATAGTTCCTACTGAAAGTGGAAAAAATAATAAAGATGGTAAGGCTTCTGAGTTAGCGAATACAATTGCTGCATAAGCTAGTGGTGCAACAAGTGAACCTACATAACTCTCAAATAAATCTGCCCCCATACCAGCTACATCTCCAACATTATCTCCTACATTGTCTGCAATAGTTGCGGGATTTCTGGGATCGTCTTCTGGAATTCCTGCTTCTACTTTCCCAACTAAGTCAGCTCCAACATCTGCCGCTTTTGTATAAATTCCGCCACCCACTCTGGCAAAAAGAGCAATCGAAGAACCTCCTAAGCCAATTGCTGCCAAAATATCATATGCATTTTCAAGTTTGAGTAAATCGACAAAAATCCAATATCCAAGAGCTACCCCGAGTAAGCCTAGACCAGCAACTGAGAATCCCATTACTGCTCCACCTCTAAATGCTACTGGTAATGCTTTTAAAGTTCCTCCATCTCTAGCAGCTTCAGTTGTTCTTCCGTTAGCTGCAGTTGCTATCCTCATTCCAATAAATCCAGCTAGGGATGAGAACAATGCACCACCAATAAAAGAGACAGAACCCCAAATGCCTAGATCAGTAAGAGTTGGAATTAAAATTGCAAGAACTACAACAAAAATACTTATCCAGGAATACTGTCTTTTTAAAAATGCCATCGATCCTTTTCTAATTGCATCGGAAAGATTGCTCACATTTTCATCTGAGACATTGATCGATAAAATTCTATTTGCAAAATAAGCAGCTAATAGCAGCCCCAGAATTGCAGCAACAATAGACCCTTGATAATTTAAAAGCATTTAATTCCCCCAAATAGCGAATAAATATATATTAATTAGATTAATTCTTTTTGTAGGTCATTCTACAACAGGTGTTTCGAATCTTTCGTCATCATCTCTTTCTGAAATTGGAACTTTTTGTAAAATTCTATTCAGCAATATTGGAGCTATGACAGTAGTGACTATAACCATCCAAATAATAATTGATATTATATCTTCCGTGATAATTGATGATAGTGTTGTAGTAGCAACAGCAACAAAAATTAATCCCACTTCCCCTCTAGGTGACATGCCGATTCCGATTAATGTTGTATTGAATCCTTTACCCATTGCTCCAAGTGCTGATACATATTTTCCAACAAACGCCAAAAGGCTTACCAGCATTCCATACAGAAATACTTCTAATGATGCTAACGTCTGAATGTTTACTTCCGAACCGATGTAAACAAAAAATATTGGAACTAATAAGAAATTTAAGGGCTTCATTTCCTCTCTGATTCTATGAGTCATTTTTGACTCTGCTGCAATAACTCCTCCAGCAAAAGCACCAACAATTGGATGCAGTCCAACAAAATGTGCGGCAGCCCCAAGTAACATTGCAAAAATAAAGCTTCCGGTAACAAAAGTTCCTGGAGAAGGAATTTTTACTAAGAAATTGAAAACTATAGGTGAAATTTTTCTGCCTATTACAACAACTGCTATTAGAAATCCTACAGCTTTTCCTGTAATGATAGCTAAATCTATCAAGGCAAAGTCTCCTGTGCTGCTAAGAAGCCCAGCAACGACTGTCAGAATTAACAATCCCAAAATATCATCAACAACTGCCGCACCAATAATTGTTTTGGCTTCTTTTGATTTAAGAGCACCTAAGTCACCAAACACTCTTGCTGTAATTCCAACTGATGTGGCTGTCATAGCCGCTCCAACAAAGAGGGCTACTTCAAATTGATTAACTCCACCTAATCCAAGTGCATAAATCGAACCAAAACCAAGAGCAAATGGTGCAACAACACCAATTAAGGCAACAATTATTGAAGTTGAGCCAAGCTCTACAAACTCTTCTAAGTTAGTTTCTAGCCCTACTTCAAATAACAAAAGAACAACTCCAATTTCTGCAAGAGTAGAAATTACATCACCTTTTTCAAAATGTGGTAAAAGACCAAGACCATAATATCCAATTATTATTCCAGCTACTAATTCTCCAATCACAGCAGGCTGATTGATTCTCCTCATCAATTCAGCACCAAATTTCGCAGCTACTAATATAATTGCTATTTCTAAAAATTTTTCAATAATTGTTTCCATGATGAATAAGTTTAAATGAGAAGTGAATAAATGATAATGATTAAAACTTAAAGTAGGAAAATAATATAATTTGTTAATAACATGGGAAAAACATTATTTGAAAAAATTTGGGATAACCACCTTGTAGCTTCAATAGATAAAAGCACTAATTTAATATTTGTAGACTTGCACCTCGTTCATGAAGTAACTTCACCACAAGCTTTTGATAGTCTAAGAATGGCTGGGAGAAAAGTTAAATATCCTGAATTAACCCTTGCAACCGTTGATCATGGTGTGCCTACATCAAATAGATTATTGGGAATAAAAGATCCATTATCAAAAATACAAATTGATGCATTAGAGAACAATTGTGATGAATTCGGTGTTACATTGTTTGGAATCAATGATCCTCGTCAAGGTATTGTTCATGTAATAGGTCCCGAACAAGGTATCACTCAACCCGGAATGACAATTGTATGTGGGGACAGTCATACAGCCACCCACGGCGCATTCGGTGCTTTAGCTTTTGGTATTGGAACATCAGAAGTTGAACATGTACTTGCTACACAAACCTTAGCTATGGCAAAACCAAGAACTATGAAAGTTGAAGTGGTCGGAGATGTGTCTGATGGTGTAGGGCCGAAAGATATAATATTAGGAATTATAAGGAAAATTGGTACTGGGGGTGGCGCTGGCCATGTTATTGAATATGTTGGTGAGGTAATTAAAAATATGAGCATGGAAAATAGAATGACTATTTGCAACATGTCAATAGAAGGGGGAGCAAGGGCTGGAATGATTGCACCCGATGAAACAACCTTTAATTACTTAAAAGATAAAAATTATGCTCCAAAAGAATCGGATTGGGATGATGCAATTGCAGAATGGAGTAATCTTTATTCCGATAAAGATGCAAAATTTGATAAGGTTGTAACAATCCATGCCAATGATCTTGAGCCATCTATCTCATGGGGTACAAATCCATCACAGGTAATTTTTGTAAATGACATAATTCCACATCCTGAAGATTTCAAAGATGAATCTGATAAGGAGGCAGCAGTTAGAGCATTAGAATATATGGATTTAAATCCTGGTGAAAAAATAAACGAAATTAATTTAGATAGGGTTTTTATTGGCAGTTGTACTAATGGTCGAATTGAAGATTTAAGAGAAGCTGCCGAAATGGTTAAAGGAAAAAAAGTTGCAGAAACTATAGAAGCCATGGTTGTGCCTGGTTCAACCCTTGTTAAGAATCAAGCTGAGAAAGAAGGTTTGGATAAAATTTTTATTGATGCAGGATTTGATTGGCGTGAGGCAGGATGTTCAATGTGTCTTGGAATGAATCCAGATATATTAAATCCAGGAGAGAGATGTGCATCAACATCAAATCGAAACTATGAAGGAAGACAGGGTGCTGGAGGAAGAACTCATTTAGTTAGTCCAAAAATGGCAGCCGCAGCTGCGCTGCATGGAAAATTTGTTGACATCAGAGATCTTTAAAATGAAAAAATTAAATGATATAAATTCAACAATGCTTCCTCTGAATATGTCTAATGTAGATACAGATCAAATTATGCCAAAGCAATTTCTAAAGCGGGTTGAAAGATCAGGCTATGGTGAGTTTTTATTTTTTGATTGGAAAAAAGATCCAGATTTTTCACTCAACAAAAAGGAATATCTAGGATCAAAAGTTTTAGTTGCAGGAGATAATTTCGGAACTGGTTCATCCCGAGAACATGCTCCTTGGGGGCTACAAGATTGGGGATTCGATGCAATCATTTCAACTAAATTTGCAGATATATTTAAATTGAATTCAATAAATATAGGACTTTTGCCAATTGAAGCATCTTTGCAAAATGTTGAGGGTCTCTTTGAAAAAATTGAGAAAGATCCAAGTACAAATATACACATATCAGTTCATAACAAATCTGTTAAATGTGAGGAAATTGAATTTATGTTTGATTTGGATGATTTCTCCCAAAATAGAATTTTAGAAGGACTTGATAAAATTGATATTACTCTTGATTACATGAGTGATATTGAAAACTTTAATGAGTCAAGAAAAAATTGGAAACCTAAACTAGCTTAGTAACTGGCAAGCTCAAACTGTCGCCAACTTCAACAGACAATAACATTCCGTTGTGTATCTGTAGAGAAGGTTTTAAATTAGGATTACTTTTATATTTTTCAAGCCAATCTTCAACAAGTAAGTCATCAATATAATTTTGTAAAATTGTAGAAAGTTCTATTGAGGATGTTTTTGGAACTGCCCCTGGCAAATTTGCAA
Organism: Candidatus Actinomarina sp.; assembly: GCA_045563315.1. Classification (GTDB taxonomy): domain Bacteria; phylum Actinomycetota; class Acidimicrobiia; order Actinomarinales; family Actinomarinaceae; genus Actinomarina. The sequence continues at coordinate 28,194 of JBJKUD010000001.1, forward strand.
TTGCTGAAACTATTACCCCGTTTCTTATTTCAAATGGTTTACTGTGTGTGTTTGGTTTAACATTTTCTACACATCCTCCTTGATCAATTGCAACATCGATGATGACAGTACCTTTTTCCATTTGGTTTATGTCTTCTTCGGTAATTACAACTGGAGGATTTCTTCCTGGTATTAATACAGCTCCCACAATAAGGTCTGCTGATCTAAGTTCAGTTTTTGCTTCTTCCTTGCCACCAATAATTGTTTTTATTTTATCTTGGTATTTATTTTTTAATTCTGTCAAAATTTCTTCATCTAAATCTATTGCAACAACAGAAGCTCCAATTTGAATAGATTTATCAATTGAAGCTCTTCCTACTTCTCCACACCCAATAACAACTACTTTTGAATTGCTCTTGCCTGAAATTGAAGATAATAACAGGCCTTTGCCTTCTGAAGAATATTCCAAGTATTGCATTCCTTTTTGTATTGCTAGGTTTCCAGCTATTTTAGACATAGGTATTAAGAGAGGATACTGATCTCCATCCATAATCATCTCAGTGGCAATACCCGTTAACTTTTTTTCTAGGAGCATTTTTGTCATCGATAAATTAGACGCTAAGTGTAGATATCCAAATAAAACATGTGATGGTTTCAAGAGATCAAATTCTTGTTCTTGTGGTTCTTTTACCTTACAAATTATTTCGGAAGATTCATATAATTCTTCAGCAGAGCCCATTATTTTTGCACCCGAAGATACATAATCCTCATCTGAAAATCCAGAACCTTGACCTGCCCCCGACTCAACAAATATATCAGCAAGACCTGTAAATTGTGTTAAGTGCTCGGGTATTAACGATACCCTTCCTTCATCTTGTTTTACTTCTTTTGGTACTCCAAGTTTTTTAATCATTCGATGGAACTGTTTCTTGTAGGTGTTTGTCTAAATATTTCATGAAAGGCGTTCCTCCCGTTCCAACAACATTTGAGTTATTTTGGTTAGATAAGGATTGTTCATATATATAGATCCTTGCATACTCCAAGTGTTTATCTCTAAAAGCATGTACTTCTCTAATTATTTCCTCAGATAATTGAACTAAGTTATCTTGTCTTGTAAAGTTACTTTTATTATTTTGGGACCATTCATCTAAATCATTTAATAAATTTCTGTGTTCTTTTGGCATATAGAGCCTCATCTCGTCTAAGTACTCTTTTAATGGATCATTAGAGTGGGTTATTCCAAGGAGAGCATCTAAAGCTGGAACTATTGAACTTTGGGCACCAGTTTCTCCTCTAAAAAGTTGGGGGTTTCCACCGTATTCTTCAACATCTTCATAAATTACGCCATTTGGTGTAGCAGGGTTATTTTTCCAACCAAATATATATGGTCTTACACGGTTGTAATAGATATATGGATCACATTTTTCTGGCATTCTATTCATTATTTGATTAATTTTCTTTATGCTTACAAGTGCATTTTCTAGATATGATTGATCTTCATTTTTATCAAGGTAATAAATTTTTAAATTATTTAGTATTTCTTTTGCTTCGTGTTCAATAGCAATATGAATCATAATAAACCAGTCTTCGTCCATTCCTCCTAAAAAATTTTGCAGGATTCTAATGTTTTCTAAATCAAAGGGTTTATTTACATCTTGCAATTTCCAATTATTTAATGCATAAGAAGCATAAGACAAGATTGGCGGCCTATCCAACTTTTGAGAAATTTTGTACCATGTCTTTGATATATTCTTTGGAATTACTTTTTCTATGCTTGTACCTCTCCAGATGTATCCATGACCGATGTAAGAGTAAAGTAACATTGCTCTTTCCAATTCATCAATACTTAAATTTGATATATCTTTTTCTGTCTCTAAATTTAATACTTCAGACTCAATTTGATTGTTTGCTAATATTTTTGGAAGATTGTTTGCAAGATATTCAATATCATCAAACTCATTCGAGAGAAGTGTTGAAATTTTATTTGGCAAAAAACCAGTTTCTAAAATAGAAAAATTCAATCAGTCCACCCCCACGATGATTTATTTTGTTGTTAATAATAATGGTAAACTATGTTTTGAAATCATGAAGGATAATTTGTTTGTTATATTAGGTAATCAATTATTTGATCCAAAATACCTTAAAAGCTTAGGCTGCAAGGATGTGTTTATGGCTGAAGATTTAGGTCTTTGCACCTATGTGCAACACCATAAATTGAAAATTTTTTTGTATTTAACTGCTATGAGAGAATATAGCGATGAACTAAACGAAAGAGATATAAATATAAACTACTTTAAGCTTGAAGGTAGAAACGACAAAAAAGACTACTTCGAATTCCTGGTTGATTTTCTGAAAAAGAAAAAAATTGATAAAATCAAGGTTTTTGAATTAGAAGATAAGCCTTTTGAAAAAAAATTCCTAAACATAATGATTGAAAATTCAATTGAAGTTGAAGTTCTTAAATCTCCAATGTTTATTTTTGAAAGAGAAAAATTTAATCAAATGGCAAAAGGAAAAAAAGTATATAGGATGTCATCTTTTTATCAAAAAGCTAGAAGGGACTTAAATATTTTAATGGATGAAAATGATCAACCGTCTGGAGGTAAATGGTCATTTGATGAAGAAAACCGAAAAAAAATTCCAAAAAATACACTTATCCCCTCATTACCAAGTTTTAAAGATTCCAAACATACAGAAGATGTGATAAAGGTAATTAATAAAAACTTTCAAGATCATCCTGGAGAATTAACAAACTTATGGTTTCCAGTAACTAGAAAAGATGCAAAAAAACAACTTGATGAGTTTATAAAAAATCGTTTTTTAAATTTTGGGATTTATGAGGATGCTATGTTAGAGGGTGAAAATTTTCTTTTTCACAGTTGTATAAGTTCACTCCTAAATATTGGCCTTCTAACACCTGATTACGTTATTGAAAGATCAATCAAGTTGGCAAACAAATATGAGGTTCCAATAAATTCTCTTGAGGGATTTATAAGACAAATAATTGGATGGAGAGAATTTATAAGGGGCATATATCAAGAAGAAGGTGATTATCAAATAAAACAAAATTATTGGAACCACAAGAGAAAATTAACAGATGCATGGTATGAAGGAGAGACAGGAATTGTTCCTTTGGATGATGCCATTAAAACGACATTGAGTGATGGCTACGTGCATCATATTCCTCGACTAATGGTGATTAGTAACATAATGAATCTTTGTGAAATAAGCCCCGATGAAATATACAAATGGTTTATGGAAATGTATATAGATTCTTCAGATTGGGTTATGGTCCCTAATGTTTATGGTATGGCAACGTATGCTGATGGAGGTTTAATGTCAACGAAACCATACACTTGTGGCTCAAACTATATTCTAAAAATGAGTAATTATAAAAAAGGTGACTGGTGTGATACATTAGACGGACTTTATTGGAGATTCACAGAAAAAAATATAGATTTTTATAAATCAAACCCAAGGCTTTCCCTTCTAATTAGATCCTTAGAAAAGATGGATTCTCAAAGAAAGAAAAAAATATTTAATGAAGCAGAAAAATTTATTCAGTCTTACACAAAATAATTAAGTTTTTTGCTCCAAATATTTTTTTAGCTTTAGTGGCTCGTCAGTCATGATTCCATCACATCCAAACTCCAAACATTTATTGAAATCTTCTAATGTATTAACTGTCCAAATATGTAAATATAAATTGTTAATTTCTGAAAAATTTTTAAGCTTTCTTGAATGAACCTTTAATCCTTTATATATGAAGGGTGCTTGTAAAGCTTGGACTTTAAAATTTCTTTTTTTTGTTGGAAAATATCTTGCAATTACGTTTTCTCTAAACGATCCCGAAGTGAATACGTCGTCATTAGAAATCTTTATAAATTCGTCCAATCGCAAAGGACTAAATGATGATACTAATGTTCTGTTCTCGGCTTTTGTCTCCTTAATAATTCTATAAACTTTTTTGGCCATTCCGGATTCTTTTAAATCTAGATTAAAACAAAGTTTATCAAAAGTCATCAAGGCCTCTCTTAGCAAAACAAAGCTAGTCTCCTTGTCTAGATTTTTTCTTTCATAGAATTTTGACCCAGCATTAATTTTTTTTAAATCTTTCCAATCTATCTCAGATATCTTACCTTTATCATGAGTTGTTCTTTCTAATGTTGCATCATGATGTAAAATAATTTCACCATCTTTTGTCATTCTTAAATCAGTTTCGAAATGTGTAAAGTTATTTTCAACTGTATGTTCTATGGCATGTAAAGTGTTTTCAGGAACTACATTGATCCCACCCCTGTGAGGAATAATTATGGGTTTTTCCCCTCTAAAATAATAATTTCTATCCAGAAACACCACCGGTAAAATTAAATTCTTTTAAATGCAACATGGGAACATTTAAAATACCTTCGCCAAATTCAGAATCAGCAAATCTATTTTCAGAACCAACACCCAAAACATTTCCCTGGCCAAGAGATGACATAAAGCTTTGAGTGAATCTCAATCTTCCGACAGGCTTTGTTATTTTTCCATTTTCAATTAGATATGATCCATTTCTATTTAAGCCAGTAACTACTTGTGTGATAGGGTCTAATACTCTGCAATACCAAAATTCATTTATATAAATTCCTTTTTTTACATTTGAAACCATTTCATCCTTTGTAATGTCCCCTGGCTGAAGGTACAAATTTGTTCCAAGCCCACCAAAACTATCTCCCCAACCAAACATCTCATGAAATGTATTAGTTTCGTTTAATTCGGTTGATGTTCGTCTTGTGTGAAAATAAGATTTAGGCACTCCATTAGAAATTATTTCAGTTTTTCTTTTTGGGGATCCGGATGCATCAATTTTAAAGTTCAAAGCTCCTTCTTTATGGGGATCGTCAAAAAGTGTAATTTTTTTATCAAATTGCTCGCTATTAATTTCAATAGGTGAGGTACCATCAACTTTACTTTTTGCATTAAATCCATAAACAGCCAGGAAAACTAAAATTGTGCTTACCGCATCTGGACCTAAGATAACTTCGTATATTCCAGGATCAATATCTTGTGGGTTTTGAGACTCTTTTGCAATAGAATATGCCTCCTGTCCTACTTTTTTACCATCAATATTTTCTAATATCTTATGACCTATATGAGATGAGCCTGATGATGTTTCAGATCTAAATATCCCATCAAGAAATGCACTTGTCGCAGTGTCGCTTGAATTGAGGCCATCAGTATTCCAGACAAAAACATTTGAAACGTTTGACGAGCAATAACCTGCACCGTTAAAAGATTTTCCTTGGTCAATAAAATCTTTTACTTTTTGTGCTCTCAAGTCTGGATTTTCTGGGGATATACTTTTATACCCATCAAAGGATTTTTCTTTACTCGCAAGGCCAGGCCAGTTTGAATCTTTCGGATTATTAGCTAATTCTGACAAAGCTTTTTTTACCACTTCATCAATTGATCTAAGGGAAGTGATATTCAAATTTAGATTAGTTGTTTTTCCACCAGAATGGAAAGTTAAATAAACATCAGTAATTTCCTCTTCTACATTTTGATGAATATGAGAATTTGCAAATCTCGTAAGTGACTCTGTGGAATTAATCATTTTTATTTCACATTGCACATCTGATGGGACTATTTTCTCGGTATCCTCTACCAAATTTTCCCAAATTTTCATCCCCTTACTCCAATTCTTACATCTTTAAATCTTGCTGGAGAAGCTGGGTGACCAGTATGTCCAATCTGACTAGGTTGTCCTTTTCCGCAATTTGGAGTGCCCCAAAATACCCATTCATCTTTTCCAGCTAACATATCCATACTTCCCCAAAAGTTTGGAGTAATTCCGGTATAAGTTGGATTTTTAACCATATCTGTAATTTTTCCATTCTTTACAAGCCATCCAACCTCACACCCAAACTGAAAATTTAATCTTAAATCATCAATTGACCATGATCGATTAGTTTCCATATAAACTCCATCATCAGTTGATCCTATAATTTCATCTAATGATGAATCCCCTGGTAAAAGACCTACATTTGTCATTCTTACCATCGGTAATCGTCCGTATCCGTCAGCCCTAACCATACCGCCAGGGTTTACTCCGGCAATAGCCGCACTGTCACGTCCAGTTAAAACTCCCGTCCATACACCTTCTTTGACTATATCTACTCTTTGTGCAGGTGTTCCTTCATCGTCGTATTTAAATGTTGCCAATGCTCCAGGTAATGTCGCATCAGCAACTATATTCATTAACGATGAGCCATATTTATGTTCGTTTAATTTATTAAGTTGCAAATGAGAAGTGCCGGCATAAGCAGCTTCCCATCCCAAAATTCTATCTAGCTCAATAGCATGTCCAACGGACTCATGAATTTGAAGTGCAAGTTGGCTACCTTCAAGTATCAAGTCTCTTATCCCCTCAGGACATTGTGGAGATGTTAAAAGCCTTTTAGATTCTTCAGTTAATCTTTCAACATGGTCTAAGAATTTAAAACTCTGTATTACTTCCCAACCACCCGTTCTATACTCTCCAAAAGATTGTGGATAAGAGCGTATTTGAGTTTCCCCATCACCAATACTAAGTGAAGAAATCCCTCCGCCAGACTCAATAATATTTTGGTAGATTTCATGGCCTTGGCTAGATGCAAACCATTTCTCTGTGTCCCAGAAATTTAATCTTCCAGAAGCTATTGAACTTCCTAATTTTTTCATTTCGTGTGTGGAGGAAACTAACAAATCAATTTGATCTGTTGAAGAAACTTTGAAAGGATTTTGCTCATGAGGTGTAACATATTTATCTTGCACGATTGGAACATCAGCTAAAGGAAAATTTTTTCCTGGAACTTTTGAAGATGCTTTTGCGATCAGATAGGCTTTTTTTCCTGCTTCTATAAGTGATTTATCTGATAAGTCATATGTGGCATAAAATCCCCAGGATGACCCAACAAGGGCACGTATGCCTAATCCCATATTTTCAGAATTGCTGAAATCTTCTAACTCACCATCTTTTGACGATATATTTCGACTTTTAGATATAAGAATTCTTGCATCAGCATATTGTGCACCCGAACTAATTGCTGAATCAATGCTTTTATTTAATTGATTAAACATTTCTTTATTTTACACATCTAAAATATTCAGCGTCTGTAATCTTTTTATATGAAGTTTATTACAGTATTTGGTTCTTCAAGATGCAAAGCCGGTGAACCCGAGTATATTTTTGCTGAAAAGGTTGGAGAATTAATTGGGAAGTATGGACACAATGTTGCAACGGGTGGTTATCAAGGGACTATGGAAGCTGTTTCAAAAGGTTCCTTAAGCCAAGGAGTGGTTGTTAATGGAGTTACTGTGCCATCATTGTTTTCAGAAAAAAGTGAAAAAAGTTTTGAGAGAACACCAAATATATACGTTAATAAAGAAATAAAATCTAAAAGTCTGCCGAATAGAATACATTTTTTATTAAAAGATTCAAAGGCTGTCGTTGTCCTTCCTGGAAAAATTGGAACACTTACAGAGCTTTTTGTTGCTTGGAATTCCAATTATTTATTTAACAAAAGTGAAGATAAAGATTTGATCCCTGTTTTTTTAAAAAAAGATTTTTGGAAAGGTATTGTTGACAATCTTCCAGAAAACATGGAGCTCGACAAAAAATTGTTTAGTTACTTTGAAAATATCGAAGAATTAGAAGAATTTATCTCTGAACTAAACTAAATCTTGTTCTCTAATGCCAAAAGAAGGATGTCTAAGTCTACAAAGTGCAAGTTTTTCTAACTGCCTAATTCTCTCTCTTGTAAGATCAAATTCTTCTCCTATTTCTTCTAAGGTTCTAGGGACTCCATCATAGAATCCATATCTTAAGGCAAGTATTCTTCCTTCTCGTTCAGGCAGTCTGCTAATGCTGTCTCTTAAGCTTTCTGCAACATCTAAGTCTTGAACAATTAAAGACGGGTCACTAGCATCTTCGTCTTGGATAAAGTCACCTAGTTGAGCTCCATCTTCTCCTACAGGTTGCTCTAGAGATACTGTGTCTGCAACGCTTAGAGCTAACTCAACTTTGTCTACCCCTACACCAGCTTCTTTTGCAATTTCTTGTGGTTTGGGATCTCTACCAAGTTCAGCTTTTAACTGTGCCTGTGCTGCTCTAACAGCTGCCATAGTGTCATGAAGGTGAACAGGTATTCGAACAGTTCTTGATTTGTCTGCGATTGCCCTTGTAATTGCTTGTCTTATCCACCAGGTTGCGTAAGTTGAAAACTTGAAACCTTTTCTCCAATCAAATTTTTCAACAGCTCTTATTAATCCTAAATTACCTTCTTGAATCAAATCAAGAAAGTCTATACCTGAGGTGTTTGCATACCTTCTAGCGTTGGCAACGACGAGACGTAGGTTTGCTGTTAAAAAGGCGTCTTTAGCTTCGGCTCCTTTTTTTCGATTTCGTTTTAATCTTATTTCGCCCTTTTTGTCTTTATATTGTTTTTTAGTTAATTTAATTGCAGCTTTCTCACCAGCTTCAATTCTTTGAGCTAATTCAACTTCTTGTTCTGCTGTCAGAAGATCGAAGTTACCTATTGCAGTTAGGTATTGGCTAACTAAATCTGTAGTTAATTTGCCTTTGTCATCGGCAAGCTTTTTAACCAATGATTTCGCTTTTTCTCGTGCCTCTGCTTCTTGTTCAGGAGTTAAAGATTCTTCCTCATTGGCTAATTCTGTCTCCATTTTCGAAGCTTTTGGTTTAGAAGGAATTGTTTTTGTCACCATTATTTTGACCTTATTATTTGTTTACTAGTTACCGAAAAGTAAGGATAGATGTATTCCCAAATTAAAGCTAATTGATTTTACTCTTTATTTTCAGGAACTTTTAAAAAAACGGCCTTTTCGATTGATTTATATACGTAGGTGATCCAAAGAAGATCTGCAAGCAATAAGTGGAGTATGCTTAGTGGAAGAATAATATTAGAAAAAACATTGAGAACACCAAGAATAACTCCAACAATTATTAAAAATTTAATAATATAGCTATCTATTCCGTATTCTTTTTTAAATCTATTTGATTCTAAAAATAAAAATATAGAGAGAATGGTAGAAACAAATGGATGAAGAATTCTTAATCTTGTTAAAACTTCACTTGTTGAATCAAAATCTTCAATAAACCCCTCTACAAAAGATGCACTGGGAAACAAAACATCCGCCAAAGCAGTTATTGATCCAGTAGCCCCCGTTAAAAAAAATAATACGAAGGCAATTTTTATCCTTTTATCAAAATAATTGCTCAATTTGTTTTCAGATTCTCTTAGCAAATAAAAAATCAATGTATAAAAACCAAGAAGAGCAAATGTATTTACTAGATGTAGTGGAACTGCAATAATTCTTGGTAATGATGAATTAAGACCAACCCATTCATAGATAACAATGACTGCACCTATTGCAGCCTCAAGTAAAACAAAAAAGGTCAGATAATTAATAACTTTTTTATGAAGTAATGGAGTACCGGACTCTCTACTTTTTAGAAATAAAAGTAAAGTAACAATAAGCAAAATTCCACTAATAGACCTATGGCTAAACTCTATAATTTCTGAACTTGTTTCCAAACTAGGAATGACTCTTCCGTTGCAAGTTGGCCATGATGCTCCGCAACCGTCACCTGAACCAGTCGCTCTAACAATTGCTCCTGCAAGGATCGAAAGAATTGATGTTGTTAAGCCAATAGTTGCCAATGAGCTTAATTTCATAGTAGGTTTTCAATAAATAAATTAAATGAATTAAGAAACATTTGAAAAGCTTTCATCGCTATGAATAAAAGAACAGAAATTGAAATAAATGTTTTCATATTTCTTGAAAAATAAAATGATAGCTGTTTTGGATCCCGAATATAAGGTTGTTCTTCAAGAGCATTTTCATACAAATCTTCATAATTTAAAACTTTATTTTCTTGCTCTATTGATTTATCTGAATATATGTCAAAAACATTCATTTCTGAGGTTCTTCTTTTTTGCTTTTTTTCTATATCAGATTTAAACCTATTAAAAATTCCAGATTTCAAATCTATATTTTTTTCTTTATCTACTTGAAATAAAGATTCTTCAATGTTTTTTTCAGATCTATTGGGGACCTTAAACTCATTGTTTTCTAAAGTATTTGAAATATCTTTACCCAATAGGCCCTCAAGGGCAGCAACTATTTTTTGATCAGTAGGTAGACTTGTCCCCGCTTCCCATTTTTTAACATCTTTCGTGCTAGCTCCAGTAAAAGAAGCTATTTGTTTTATGCTTAAACCCCTTTGTTCTCTGAGCTTCACAAAAATTGATGAAAAATTATTCATTATGTAATAATTGTATTCGATATATTAATTTTTATACAATTAGTGTTATTTATGGAGGTGAATGAGCGCCTGGTGGGCTCCACAGTCTTCAAAACTGTTGAAAGGCTTAAATGTCTTTGGCGGGTTCGATTCCCGTCCACCTCCGCTACTTTTATTTGTAAATAAATAAAATAAAATTAAGATTTATAAGTAGTTGAACGAAAGAAACAATCCTAATCAAGTAGATAAAAAACTTCTTACAGTTTCTGATAGAGATATATTTGTTACCGTACAAAGGGCTCTTTTAGTTGGAATAATTTTAAGAAATGAAACAAGAGCAGATAAAGAAGAGTCCCTTAAGGAACTAACTAACTTGGTCAAGACTGCTGGTTCAACTCCCTACATTGTTCAAACCAAACGAATCGACAAAATTGACCCTAAAACATTTATAGGTAAAGGTTCAATTAAAGAGCTCGAAGATATATCGAAATCAAACGATATCGATGTTGTCGTTTTTGACTGTGAGTTAACTCCTAATCAGCAAAAAGAACTGAGGGTAATTTTTCAATGTGATGTTGTAGATAGAACAGGATTAATACTTGATATATTTGCATTACACGCTCAATCAAAAGAAGCATCTTTGCAAGTAGAGCTAGCAATGTCCGTATATTTAAAACCACGCCTTGCAGGCCTTGGAAAAACATTAAACCAACAAGGCGGAGGGATTGGAACTAGAGGTCCTGGCGAAACTAAATTAGAAACTGACAGCAGACTAATTGATAACCGAATTAACAAATTGAAAAAAGGTTTGAAAAAAATTGAAAAACAAAGAGATGTGCAATCAAGCTCAAGGGAAAGAAACAACATTCCAATGATTTCAATTGTTGGCTATACAAATGCTGGTAAATCTACATTATTAAAAAAATTAACCAACTCAGATGCCTATGCAGCTGATGAATTATTCGCAACCGTTGATTCTTTACAAAGAGAGTTAAAAATTAAAGATGTGCAAGAGGCTTTAATTATTTCTGATACAGTTGGTTTTATTCAAAACCTTCCCACAACTTTAATCGAATCCTTCAAGTCAACACTTATGGTGGCAACAAATGCAGATTTACTTGTTCATGTGGTTGATGCGGCAACCGCTCTGCCTGAGATGCACATAAATACAGTTTCAACAATTCTTGAGCAAATAGAGGCAAAATCTAATGAAATAATGGTTTTTAATAAGATTGATAAAATAGACAAAGCATCATTGAATCACCTACAAGATAGCTACCCACAGGCTTTATTTGTCTCGTCTTTAAAAGGTGAAGGGATAGTTGAATTAAAGGAAAAAATTGCTGTAGAAGTTTATGGGATTACAAGCGTTAACAGTTTTAAGGTGAATCCTTCAGAGCTAGATACTATTGCTAAATTTGGAAAAATCCTTAATGTAAAGAATGAATCAGATTACTTAGTTTTAGAATTAGAAATGAGAGAGAAGTTAATTAGTAGACTCCTTGAACATAAAATTATGGAAAAAAATTAAATGCTTAAAGAAATTGGACTAATTGGTCTTGGTGTCATGGGTAAAAATATTGCTCTAAATCTCTCAGATAATGGAGTAACGATAAAAGCATTTAACAATTCAGAGAAAAAACTAAATACTATTAAAAAAGAATTTAAAAATGATTTTATTCCTTTCAATAACCTTGAGGAGTTTGTCGAAAATTTAGAAAATCCAAAAACTATATTATTAATGGTTCCTTCAGGTGATGCTACTAGAGAGATAATAGAAAAATTAGGAAGTCTATTAGGAGAAGGCGGAACAATTATTGATGGAGGCAACTCATTCTATTTAGACAGCATTGAAAATGGAGAATATTTAAAAAAGAATTCTATCAAATTTATTGGTATGGGAGTATCCGGCGGTGAAGATGGTGCTCGCAATGGTCCAGCATTGATGGTTGGTTCTGAAACATCTATAGAATCATCTTTATTAGATACACTAAAAAATACTGCGGCTAAAGCTGAAGTTGAGTGCTTGGGAGTATACCAGGGACCTGGAACAGGTCACTTTATCAAAATGGTACATAACGGTATTGAATATGCGGAGATGCAATCAATAGCGGAAATATATTTGATACTAAAAAAATTAAATAAAACAAATAAGGAAATATCTAGCTTCTTTTCTTCTCAGTCAGAAAATAACAATTCATCTTATCTAATTGAAATCACATCAAAAATTCTCCAAAAAAAAGATGGGGATGAATTTGTTATCGATCAGATAAAACCTGTTGCTCAGAATAAAGGTACAGGAAGATTAACGATACAAACATCATTAGATTTAGATGTATCCATTCCTTCTATTTCGGCGGCTTACGATGCAAGGCTTCAAAGTAATAGTCAGTACACTACAAAAACTAGCAAGGAATCAATTTCTGAGGATATCTCAAGTAAAGATTTGAGCGAGGCACTTTATTTTTCAAGAGTTTCTTCCATGATTCAAGGTTTGGAGTTGATTTCAAAATTTAGTGAAAGCGAAAATCATGAAATATCAATTGTCGAAGTGTTAGAAAATTGGCGTGGAGGATGCATCATTAGGTCAAACCTATTATTGGATTTAAAAAAGGAATTTTCAGAAAATAATAGTTTTTATAGCTTAGATAATGTTTTTAACAATTTACAACAAAATAGAACAGCCATTAGCAAAGTTCTTCAAGTAACAACAAAAAATAATTTTTCTACACCTGTATTATCAGCATCTTTTAACTGGTTCAATAATTTAACTTCTGTGGATAATCCATCAAATCTAATTCAGGCACAAAGAGACTTTTTCGGTCGACATAAAGTTCAACTAGTTGACTCTTCCATAGACATAAATATTGATTGGGATTAAATTAATTTAATGAATAAAAAGAGACTACCTCAATCTACTTATCCTATTAGATATGAAGTAGAGCTTGATGTTGATTTAGATAATTTCTCATACAGCGGTAAAGAATTAATTGATATAGAAGTTTCAGAGAGCACTAACGAAATTGTTTTAAATTGTATTGGAATAGAAGTAATAAATGCAAAAGTTCAAGACAACAAACAAGATATTTCATTGTCAGTCATATATGTAGAAGAAGACGAAAAAATAATTTTTCAATCAAAAGATGTATTAAGTAAGGGTCAGTATAAATTATATTTAGAATTCAAATCAGATATTACAGATGACCTAAAAGGTTTTTATAGAAGTAGCTATGCATCACAAGATGGTGAAAAAAAATGGATTGCTACTACACAATTTGAACCTACGGCTGCTCGATCAGCTTTTCCCTGCTGGGATGAACCAGATTTTAAGGCTGTATTTTCTATGACAATAATTGCTGACAAAAAATATTTAAGAGTGAGTAATGAAATGGTTGTAGAAGAAGAAGAAATAGAAAATAACAAAGTTCGAACTAAATTTGCAGATTCAATGAAAATGTCATCGTATCTCGTTGCTTTTGTAATAGGAGACTTAGAAGCTACTGTTATTGGAAAATCTAAAACTACAGATATCCGAATCATACATAGGCCCGGATTCTCTCACCAAACTGGCTATGCGGGAAATGCGGCTATTAAACTTTTGGACTTTTTTGAGGACTATTACAACATCCCATATCCAGGAACAAAATTAGACTTGATTGCTATTCCTGACTTTGCGATGGGGGCAATGGAAAATGTTGGAGCAGTAACTTTCAGGGAGAACTTACTTTTATTTGATAAAGAAAAAGCAACAAGATCAGAACTTGACCGATCAATAACCGTGATTGCTCATGAACTTGCTCATATGTGGTTTGGAGATTTAGTAACTATGAAATGGTGGGATGGAATATGGTTAAACGAAGCTTTTGCAAGTCTTATGGAAGTTATTGCATCATATAATACATATCCTGAATTCAAACAATGGAATGGGATGAATATGTCAAGAACCGCCGGATTTTCTATTGACTCATTAGAAAATTCTCGACCAGTTGAATTTGATGTTGAAACACCTGACCAAGCAGAAGAAATGTTTGATGTTCTTACTTATGAAAAAGGGTCAACTGTTTTAAGAATGTTTCAAATGTTTATTGGCGAAGAAGCTTTTCGGAATGGAGTTGAGTCATATTTAAACAAATTTAAATTTGATAATACAAACTCATCTGACTTATGGGATTCATTAAGTGAAGCGAGCAATCAACCGCTTAATGAAATATTACCTTTCTGGATAAGAGAAAAAGGGTATCCTTTTTTACAAGTTGAGTGCTCAAATACTTCTTTAACTATTCAACAGAAACCATTTTTACTTAGAAATGTAGATTTAAACAACATGAATACAAAACCGGTTCCCGTTCAGATTAAGTTTCTTGATACGGGAAAAAGTGAAAAATTTTTATTAACTGACAGCCAAAAAGTTTTAGATATAAAAAACTTAGGTCAAATTCCTCATGTTAATAGTGGCGGATGGGGATTCTTTCATACATTTTACAATGATGATATTTTTGAAAAAATCCTTGAAAATTTTGATTCACTTAGCGATCTTGAAAAATATAGATTACTTGAAGATAAATGGATGCAATTTAAAAAGGATCCGACAAAAATTAGTAATTTTTATAAATTCTTGATGTATTTTAAGAATGAAAAAGATGAAGATATTTGGATATATATGTCCTCAATAATATCGACGTTAGCAAATCTTTTCGACAATGGATATTCAGAGGGTTTCAAAACATTTGTAAGTGATTTGACTGAAGATTTACACAACGAGCTTGGGTTTGAAGTAGTCAAAAATGAGGAATTAGAAATTAAGGAAATAAGAGATACTATTAACAAATTAAGAGCTAAAAATTTAGATGACGCCAACTTTATAAAAAAATTTAGTGATATTTTTAAAGAAGACAAAATGGATTCTATATCTGAGGGAACATTTTTTAGCTCAATTCTTTACATATCTGCTCTTGATGAAACAAATAAGATTGAAAATTTTTTAGAAAAGTTTGAAAATGCTCCAACTCCTCAGATACAAGGGAGGTATAGAGGTATTTTAGGACAGGTAAGAGATAAAAATTCAGGAAGGAAAATTGTGGATTACATGCTGGATGGAAGAATACGCGGAGCTGATTGCCCATACATATTGGCATCAATGATAACAAACAAATACATTGGAAAAGATTCATGGGAAATCATCAAAGATAATTTTGAAGGTTTACTTGGTGTTATGCCTGATTGGACTGCTTCACGAATTTTAGATGCTCTTCCAAGTATATATGATGAAGAGTTTGCAATTGATATAAAAACTTTTGTAAGTGAAAACCCCCTTCCCTCCTCTGAAAAACGTGCAGCACAAAAATTAGAAAGATTGGAAGCTAACATAGAATTTATGGATAATTTAAAGGAAGTTAATTATGAAACCTAGAATTGCAGTATTTTTACATCCACAGCACTCAGAATATGATGAAATTAGGAATGCTGCTGTTAAAGCTGAGGAGCTGGGAGCAGATGTTCTTTATAATTGGGATCACTTTTATCCTTTGTACAAAGAAGATGGTACTCAGTGGGCAGAGGGTGAAAGAAGAGAAGGTAAACATTTTGAATGTTGGACAATGCTCGCAAGTTGGGCAGAGGTAACCGAAAAGATAGAAATAGGACCCCTTGTTACATGTAATTCTTATAGAAATCCTGAACTATTAACAGACATGGCAAGAACTGTTGACCATATTTCTAATGGACGATTGGTTTTTGGTATTGGATCAGGATGGTTTGAACAAGATTATCAAGAGTATGGATATGAATTTGGGACTCCAATAGGAAGATTAAAAGAGCTCGAAAAATCACTTGAGAGAATCGAAAAAAGGATGAAAGAGCTTAATCCACAACCAAAAAGAAAAATTCCTATTTTGATCGGTGGTGGTGGTGAAAAAGTGACATTGCGTATTACAGCGCAATATGCAGATGTCTGGCATGGATTTGCTACAAAAACTGAAGATCGATCGGGTATTGAAACAGTTGCTCACAAAAATAGTGTTCTGGATAATTGGTGCAAAGAAATTGGTAGAGATCCATCAGAAATAGGAAGGTCTATAGGAATAGATTTAAATAGAATTGATAAAGCAGACGAACTTCTTGTGGCTGGTGCTACTGAGATCACTCTGCCTTTGAATGGTCCAGACTATGATATGTCATTGGTCAAAGAATGGATTGCCTGGAGAGACACCAAAGAGTAAATCTTTATGGACACTTTAATAATTTTTGGTGGCTTTCTAATAGGGCTTATACTCTTAGTAAAAGGTGCTGATGAAATGGTTAAGTCAGCTATTCAAATTGCAGTCAAATTTAAACTTCCGAATTCAATCATAGGTGCAACATTTATTGGTTTTGGAACGTCGGCACCAGAATTATTTGCGAGTACAGGGGCTGCAATAAACGGTGATCTTTCTTTGGGAATCGGAAATATCATTGGTTCAAATATTGCAAACTCACTTCTTGTGTTAGCTGTCTTATATTTGTTTATTGATAAAAACTATCAAAAAAAAATAAATATTAATCAAATCAGTCCTGTTTGGATGATGCTACTTACTACAATATTTGTCTCTACATACATACTTACAAATCAATTTCCATTAACACTTGGAATCGTACTTTTATCTTTAGTTATCTTTGTAACTTACAAAATGGTTACTGAGGAAGCTGTTGATGAAGAAGAACTTGTGACAGAAGAGCAAAATTTTATTTGGCTAAGAGGAATAATTGCAATAGCTACAACAATTTTTGGAAGTTCATTAGTTGTTGATAATGCCATCGCAATAGCTGAACTTTTTAATATATCCTCTCTTATTGTTGGGGTCACGATTATTGCAATTGGAACAAGCCTTCCAGAGGTTGCAGGGGCAATCTCTGCTGCACGATTAAAAAAGCCGGATTTAATTATGGGAAATGTCTTTGGTTCTAATCTATTTAATATTGGTCTTGTTGGTGGCTCAGCAATAATTATTGAGCCTGGTGAGATTGCATCAAATATTGATTATCAAATGTTTTTAATGTATTTTGTTTCTTTTCTTGCAGTTATTCTCACAAGATACGTAATAAAAAGAAATGTAATTTTGGGCATTACATTTTTAATTATCTATTTTGGATTTATTTTTAGCTTATTCTAAAGCTTTGTTTTTTTGAAAATATAAAAAACCCAATACAGCTAACAGCAATCCACCAATTTGGTTCCATGTAAATGAACCAATGGTTGCGTCTCCCATTCCAAATCTTAAAGTATCTAAAATAGATCTTTGTATTCCATACCAAATAGCCCATAGCCCCATCCAAGACCCAGGACCAAATGTGAATCTCTTTTTTAAATTCATAAAAATAAAAAAGACAATCAGTGCTAAAAACATATCATACATAGCAACATGGTGAAAAATGCCACAAGATGTAAGTGGTTCAGCGCATTCAAGTCCATTGTGTTGTGGTGCCAAATCGTATCCTGGTTTTATTTCATAACCAAGAAAAAAGTTTGTTTCACGTCCTAAATGTTCAACAATTGCTAAATCTCCTATTCTCCCAATCACTGTTCCTAGGATTAATCCTGTCGAAGCATAATCTCCATATCTTTTGAAGCTTTCTTTTCCTATTATTTGAATTCTATAGAAAGCCGCAATAATTCCGCCGGCCATACCTCCCATAATTGAGTAACTACCAGCGAGTGTGAAAATATCATCAAAGCCGTAACCTGGTTCCCCAATATGTGCTGGAATTGTAAAAAATCTTGCACCAAGAATTGCTCCAAATATTGCCCATGTAAGGCCATCTGAAAAGAGATCACCATTTGCCCCATCTTTATCTGCAAGTTTAATGGCATGATCTGCTCCAAAATAAAATCCAATTGCAGCAAAAACTCCGTGTAAAGAAAAGAAAACAGGACCAATTTTAGTAATTGGTATAGGTGGATAGGTTATTGATAGAAAAGAATCAATCACTTATATGCTCCTTAAGGTCCAAAGTACATCTCCAACGATACTTATGAATATAACAGCCAAATAAGTATTAGAAAATACAAAATAGTTAATTGGCTTAATCTTCTCCTTATACAAATTAAAAGATTTATACATAAGATTTATTCCAAAAAGTATTGATACAAACAAGTAGACCATTCCAAGTTGTAATATTGGGGCTGCTACCAGGGAAATTAAAACAGTTGAACAGCTATAGATAGCAATAAATATACATGTTCTTTTGTAGCTTTCTTCATTTGGAAGCATAGGAAATTGTGCATTTTTATAATCAGTTTTATTTTCGATAGACAACGCCCAAAAGTGAGCTGGAGTCCACATGAAAACTAAGAGGAACAAGACCCATGGACCTGTTTCGAGTTCAGAACCGGTTGCTGTCCAGCCAATTAAGACAGGAGCTGCACCAGAGGCTCCTCCAATTACAATGTTTTGATTTGTTCTTGGTTTCAAAATAAGTGTATAAACAAAAACATAAAAAAAGTTTGCACTAAGAGCAATATAGGCTGATAAAGGTGTCGCTAAAAAATATAAAATTATAAATCCTGACAATCCACAAAGAACTGAATAAATCACACCATTTATTTTTGAAATCTCTCCAGTTACAATTGGTCTGTCGGCAGTTCTTTCCATTAATTTGTCTGTTTCAACTTCAAATACTTGATTCATTACGTTTGCACTTATAGCTAACAGGGTTCCTCCTAATAAGGTATAAATTACAAGTGACAAAGGTGGCATTCCGTAAATTGAAATTATCATTGAGGGCACTGTTGTTACTAACAAAAGTTCGACGACTCTTAGTTTAGAAAGTTTGAGATACTTCTTAAAAAGTGAGTGTTGATTAACTTTCATATTCTTATAGTAATTACGCTCGGACTTTAACATATAATTACCCTATTTTTAGTCAAGACGCTATTCTTAAATATTGACTAGATAATTTATGCAAATTAAAAAATTTTTAAAAACAAAAAACCTTATGCTATGCAGTTTTTTATTTATTACTGCTTGCATTGAAAATGCCCCTCTTGATTCATTAAGTCCTGCTGGTCCATATGCAAGAACTATCGATGATTTATTTTGGCTTACATTTTGGATTGCCGTTGTTATATTTTTTATTGTTCAGGGTGCACTTTTGTTTTCTGTATTCTATTTCAAAGATTCTCCTGATAAACCAGAACCAAAACAAATACATGGGAACAATTTTCTAGAAATCTTATGGACAATAATTCCTGTAATAATTCTTGCTTCAATTGCAGTACCGACAGTAAGAACAATTTTTGATCTAGCTAGAGAGCCCGAAGATGCTTTAAAAATTGAAGTTATCGGGCATCAATGGTGGTTTGAATATAAATATCCTGACTTTGGAATTACTACAGCAAATGTTTTAGTAATTCCGGAAGATACTCCTATTAGATTAGAGATGTGGTCCAATGATGTTCTGCATAATTACTGGGTACCTAAATTAAACGGTAAGAGATATCTAGTTCCTGGCCAAAAAACATATCTCAATCTTCATGCTGACAATGCAGAAGAATTCTGGGCCCAATGTGGAGAATATTGTGGTTTGAGCCACTCAAAAATGAGAGGTAGGGTTTTATCTCTGACTCAATCTGATTTTGATTCGTGGGTTATTAATGAACAGCAAAATGCTGCTAATGATTTAGATCAAGAATCATTGGCTTACGAAGGACAACAAGTATATTTAAATGCAGGTTGTACCCAGTGCCATGTAATAGGTGGAGTTTGGGATGTCCAAGGCGAACGAATAGCTCCGAACTTAACTCATTTTGGTATAAGAAATGTTTTTGCTGGCGCAGCATTAAAAAATAATCCTGAGAATTTAACAAAATGGCTTGCAAATCCAGCTCAAATAAAACCTGGTACTTTCATGCCTAATCTAGAATTAACTGAGAGAGAAATTGAGGCGTTAATAGAATATTTAGGAACCTTAAAATGACAAAAATTATTGAACCAAAAAAACAAAGGAATATTTTTTCTAGACCATCATCTGAAACTGGTGTCTGGAGCTGGATAACAACTGTCGATCATAAAAGAATTGGAATAATGTATGGGTATGCAGCATTCTTCTTTTTATTAGTTGGTGGACTTGAAGCACTTTTATTGAGAATTCAACTTTCTCAGCCAGATAATAATTTTTTGAGTGCAGCTGAATATAATGCAATGTTTACAATGCATGGAACAACAATGATTTTTTTGGCGATTATGCCAATAAGTGCGGCTTTTTTTAATTACCTTCTTCCCTTACAAATTGGAGCAAGAGATGTGGCCTTCCCAAGATTAAATGCATTATCCTTTTGGATATTCATTGCTGGAGGACTATTCCTATATTCAACATTTCTTTTTGGTACTGCTGGTGCACCTGAAGGGGGATATCTTGATGAAGAGGTCAGCAGGCTTGCTTCTGCTCCAAATGGTGGATGGTTTGGTTATCAGCCAAACGCAGGACTCAAATATTCTCCGGGAACAGCCATGGATTACTGGGCAATAGGCTTACAGATCCTGGGTATTGCCTCCCTTGTTTCTGCTTTTAACTTCATAACAACAATCTTAAATATGAGAACTAAAGGCATGAGATTAATGAGAATGCCTGTGTTTACTTGGATGACCTTTGCAGTGTCGTTTCTTCTTGCTTTCTCGTTGCCAATAATTGCAATTGCTTTGTTTTTTGTGACATTTGATAGACAGTTTGGAACTACTTTTTTCCTTACAGAAGGTGGTGGAGATCCTGTTTTATGGCAGCACCTTTTCTGGCTTTTTGGTCATCCAGAGGTTTATATCTTAATTCTTCCTGCATTTGGAATTGTCTCAGAAGTTCTCCCTACTTTTTCTAGAAAACCACTATTTGGATATCCAGCGATCGTATTTGCAGGATTTGGAATTGCATTTATTGGATTTGGAGTATGGGCTCATCACATGTTTGCATCTGCAATAAGTCCAGTAGCTCAGGCAGGATTTGGTCTTTCAACAATGATTATTGCCGTTCCAACAGGGGTGAAAATATTTAATTGGCTTGGAACAATTTGGGGAGGAAAACTAACACTTAATACTCCGATGTTATTTGCACTTGGTTTTATAGGTATGTTTGTTATTGGGGGTTTGAGTGGTGTTACACATTCTGTGGTTCCAGCTGACACCCAACAAACAGATACTTATTACATAGTTGCACATTTTCATTATGTTCTTTTTGGTGGAGCTTTATTTGGTATCTTCTCGGGGTTATATTTCTGGTTTCCTAAAGTATGGGGAAAGATGTACAACGAAACAATGGGCAAAATACACTTCTGGCTTATGCTTATTGGATTTAATGTGACCTTTGGCCCAATGCATTGGTTAGGGCTTCAAGGACAAGTGAGAAGAACATGGGTTTATGCCGAAGAAACAAATCTTGGATTTTGGAATTTAATAGTAACTATTGGTGCTTTCATACTCGCTGTTGCGATACTTGTATTTATGGCAAATTGGATATATTCTCGAAGAAAAGGTGAAATAGCTCCTTTTGATCCATGGGATGCAAGAACAATTGAATGGAGCATTCCTTCTCCAACACCTGTATGGAATTTTTCAAAAGCTCCCGAAATTAAATCTTTGGACGACTTTTGGCATCAAAAATATGGGGAAGACGAAGACGGAAGGGCCATAAAAAGAGATGGTACTGATGAGTTATTGCTCAGACTTGAAGAGGAGGGTTTAAATCCGGAAGAAGAAATTCATTTACCGAGTCCTTCTTATTTTCCTCTAATTCTTGCCTTTGGTCTTCCATTTCTTGGTTATGCCGTAATATATAAATCTATTCCTCTTGCGTTAATAGGTGTAATCCTTCTGCTTATAGGAGGTTTTGGTTGGGGTACAGAACCACTTGAAGAAGAGTTTGAAACTTCAGAAGAAGAGCCTGATACTAAGGAATCTTCTAATTATGAGTGATGCTCATGCTTATCCTCATGAACCAACTGGTGTTGAAACACGAAAACTAGGTTTTTGGATATTTTTATCAACTGAAATCTTATTTTTTGGAACTCTAATAACAACTTTTCTGATATTTAAAGGAAGAGATTTTCCAGGTATTAAGTTAACAGATGTTTATGACATTCCATTTACATCTGTAAGTTCTTTTGTTTTATTAATGAGCTCACTGACTATGGTGCTTGCTCACAATGCTCTTGAGACAAATGATCAAGAAAAAACTAGAGTGTGGCTCCTTGCAACAGCTATGCTTGGGGCAGTTTTTTTAGCTGGACAAATATATGAATTTACTGAGTTTTATCATAAGGGCTTTGAATTGTCGACAAATATTTTTAGCTCAACATTTTATGTATTAACCGGATTTCATGGAATGCACGTTTTCATAGGTGTAGTTTTATTGTTAGCGTTATGGGGCGTAGGACAAAGACAAAAAGGGTTATCTCTTAATGAAGGTATGAACTTGGAGTTTATTGCTCTTTATTGGCACTTTGTTGATATTGTTTGGATTGTTTTGTTTACAGTGGTTTATCTTATCTAATGTCAGAAACACACAAAGAACATCCAAGCCCAACCAAGTATGTACAAATTGCTATAGTTCTTGCAATTCTTACTGCGATTGAGGTAGCTCTTTATTATACAGAAGATATCGTTGGGGCTCTTGCAGCACCTTTGTTGATAATTTTAGCAGTAGGAAAATTTGTAATTGTTGTAGGTTGGTTTATGCATTTAAGATATGAAAATAGCTTAATTAATAAATTTTTTGCAGGAGGTATGATCCTTGCACTTATTTTGTTTGCAATAGTAATGATTGAAAGGGCCGTAGGTAACTTCATTTAACATGAATCTTGAGTGGCATCCACATTATGACGTATGGGCATTAATCATATCTTTAATAATATTTTTTGAATATACAACAAACAATAACGATTTAAAGAAACCTAAAAGAAAGTTTTGGTATTCTGGTTTATTTATTCTATGGATTTTTACAGACTGGCCTCTACATGATATTGGTGAAAAATATCTTTTTTCTGTCCATTCCGTTGAACACCTTGTACTGGCACTTATATCTCCTCCCCTTTTATTACTTGGCCTTCACAGTTCACAGAAAAAACTTATATCAATAAAACCTTTTATTAGTGTTTTAAAAATTACGAGTAAGCCAGTTGTTGCTTTTTTCTTATTTAACTTTGTAATGGTAGGAATGCATTGGAGTACGGTAGTTAACTTAATGGTCACTAATCATATTTTTCACTTTTTAGTTCATTCAATTATGTTGCTCGTGTCTCTCAATATGTGGGTACCGGTTATTGGGTTTTCTGATGAAATAAAAAGCTTAAATTCAGCAGCGAGTATTGGATATCTATTTCTACAATCCTTACTTCCAACAGTCCCTGCAAGCTTTTTAGCGTTTGGGACAGAACCCTTGTATTCTGCCTATGTTGGGATCGATAATATATTTAATATTTCAACTTTGAATGATCAGGTTCTAGGCGGCTTAATCTTAAAATTAGGTGGAGGAATGATTCTCTGGATATCAATACTAACAATATGGATGAAATGGTACAAAACTGAAAAAACCTTTGATGATGTGGTTAGAAATGTCTCAGCGGACTAAAATTTAAATAATAATCACATGGACGAAAAACTTGTAGAACAAATCAGTACAGCAACAGGTGTGCCTCAGGAATTAGTATCTCGATCAGCACAAGCTAGAGCTGAGGCTAATGGTGTTGATATAAATGCTATTTTAAGTAGCTGGTCAAGTGGTGAGGCACCATCTGTAAGCTCAGCACCCGTTGAGACAATGGTTGAGGAAGCACCCGTTGAGACAATGGTTGAGGAAGCACCCGTTGAGACAATGGTTGAGGAAGCACCCGTTGAGACAATGGTTGAGGAAGCACCCGTTGAGACAATGGTTGATTATATTGATGAAAATGTTGAACCCCCTGCACAGCTTGGAACAAAAATTTTAAGAGCCTTACAGTATGGAAGTATTTATGGAATAGTTGCTGGTTTTATACAAGCATTCATAGCAAGTTCTTATCTTTATGAAGGATTGATTCTAGAAGCAGAAACATTAAATTTAATTTCTGATTATACACCTACTCAATACATTCTTAATATAGCTTTAACAACAACTGTATTTGCAGTTATTAATTCTGTAAATCTCAAAAAAGTTTTAGAAAAAAATTATGAAGGTTTCGGAATACTTACAAATGATAGAGAATCAGTATTTTTAGGAATTGGCCTCGGATTAATTTTTGGTTCATCAGTAGGATTTTTAATTACTTCTGACATTGGCGTAACTATAGAAGCAATTCTTGAAGATGATGTAACTACCCACCTTATACCAGTAATGGGATCATTCTGGAGGATAGTTTTCTTTTCCACACTTTCTCAAGCAATCATTGCAACAATTGGAATTCTCCTTGGGGTTCCTAAAGGTTTAGATATTTATGAATTAAAAGAAGCAAATATAATAAGAAATAGAGTTACTGGTTCAATAGTAATTCCTCTTGGAGCAATTTTATTCGGTGGAATAATTTCAATATTAATATCTCAAGTCTTCATAAACTTTCACGACTACGCACCATTGTTTGCCCTAATAATATCTGCTGCAATATTGTTATTTGCATCAGTAATGAGCTCAGCACCAAAAATTAAAATTACCAGAAGTGAGGTTCTTATTGCATCTGCAGGTGTGATTACATTAATTGTAATAATCGCAAGTGTTGCATCTACTCAAAATTAATTTAACAAAAATGTAACACATTATTACAGAAGGACTGCTATATTATTCTCATGTTAATTTTAAACGCGTCAAAAGTGGTGGTGATCTACATATAGGTAGCCCTGTCGCATGCGTTTGATGGACCGGGCAAATTGCCCGGATTTTTTTTGAAAGGAAAGAAATGATAGATGAAAATACATTCTACGATGAAGAATATTATGAAGAAACTAATGATGATGGTTCTTCTAAATTCGTGAATAACTTCCTATCATTTGAAGACAAAATTTTTAGAGCTCCTTACAATTTTTTGAAAAAGATTGGAGTTGTAAGTACTTATCGAAGCGTTGCAAAAAAATTAAAACAAACAAAAGATGATATTTACGAAAGTTTTTACGATGGTGAATAAAGATCATCTTGACCCTTTAATACTTAATAAAGATTGGGAATCAAATCCAAGGTGGAAAGACACTAAAAGAAATTTTTCAGCTGAAGACGTAGTCTCACTTAGAAACTCCCTAAATATTGAATACTCCCTCTCTCAAAATGGTTCAAAAAATCTATGGAACTTAGTAAATAGGAAAGAAGAATGGGTTTCGGCTCTTGGGGCCTTATCAGGAAATCAAGCAGTTCAAATGGCAAAAGCTGGGCTAGAAGCTATATATTTAAGTGGTTGGCAAGTAGCAGCAGACTCAAATTTAGGTGACACAACTTATCCAGATCAATCACTGTATCCCAGCAACAGTGCTCCCAATCTTGCAAAAAAAATTAACAATGCTTTATTGAGAGCAGAACAAGTTGATAAGACTGATGGAATCGAAACAACTGATTATATAGTTCCAATTGTTGCTGATGGAGAAGCAGGCTTTGGAGGAGCGTTAAATGTTTTTGAACTTACGAAAAAATTTATTGAAGCTGGAGTAGCAGCTGTACATTTTGAAGATCAACTTGCTGCTGAAAAAAAATGTGGGCATATGGGAGGAAAAGTCCTTGTGCCAACAAGCCAGCATATAAGAACATTAACTTCAGCTAGGTTAGCTGCTGACACGCTTGGTGTGCCTCTTGTAATTATTGCGAGAACAGATGCATTAGGTGCAAATTTAATTACAAGTGATATTGATGAAATTGATGCAGAATTTGTAACTGGAGAAAGAACTGCGGAAGGATTCTATAGAGTCAATAATGGCCCTGAAGCAGCTATTTCAAGAGCTCTTTCATACGCTCCTTATTCAGATCTTGTATGGTGTGAAACATCAAAACCTGATCTTGCTTTTGCTAAAGATTTTGCCGAGGCAGTACATGAAAAATTTCCAGGAAAACTAATGGCCTATAATTGTTCTCCATCGTTTAATTGGAAAGCATCATTAAATGAGCAAGAAATAGCTACTTTCCAAGAACAATTGAGTTCCTTCGGCTACAAATTTCAATTTATTACTTTGGCAGGATTTCACTCATTAAACACCTCCATGTTTGAGTTAGCCTCAAATTATAAAGGTGGGAATATGTCGTCTTATGTTGAGCTTCAAGAAAAAGAATTTTCTCTTGAGGAAAAAGGATTCACATCAGTTAAACATCAGAGAGAAGTTGGCGCCGGCTACTTCGACAAAGTTTCAACAATAATTTCAGGAGGAGACGCTTCAACGTTAGCTTTGGAAGGTTCTACTGAAGAAGAACAATTTTAATGATTGAAATAGAGTCTAATAAAAAAAATGATTATCAATCAATACTGACAGATGATGCAATTAATTTTTTAGAAAAAATTTGTTCAACTTTTGAATCACAACGTCAGGAAATTTTAGAAAATAGAAAAAAAATGCAACAATCCATTTCATCTGGTAATAGGCTTTCATTTCCAAAAGATCTGAAAATTAGAGAAGATGATTGGACTGTTACACCTCCGCCATCAGATGTAGCAAACAGAAATGTAGAGATTACTGGACCTGTTGATAGAAAAATGATTATTAATGCTTTAAATTCTGGTGCAGACGTATTTATGGCAGATTTTGAAGATTCAACTTCACCAACTTGGAAAAACATAATGGACGGTCAAATTAATTTGTTTGATGCAAATAAAGGAAAACTTGAATTTGTTGACCCAAAAAATGAGAAAACTTATTCTTTACGTGAAGATAGTAAAACTAGCCTATTTGTAAGACCAAGAGGTTTACATCTTGATGATAAAAATGTTTTAATGAATGGAAAACCAATTTCAGGTGCTTTTTTAGATTTTGCTTTGTATACATTTCATAATTCAAAAATAAGACTGGAAAATAATATTGGTACTT
>JBJKUD010000002.1:0-18355 GCA_045563315.1 Candidatus Actinomarina sp.
TAAATTCGTTAAGCTTTTTTTTTGCAACTCCATAAGGTGAAGCAGGCTCTCCAGCATAATCTTTTTCAGATGTTGGTATGACATTAGGTTCACCGAATATTGTTCCTCCAGAAGAGCTAAACACGAATTTTTTACAATCTGTACTTATTAGTTTCTGTAACAACTTAATTGGTTGTAGAAGGTTATGCTCAAAATCTAAGAGTGGATCTTCAACAGAAATAACAACTGAAGATTGAGCAGCTAAATGAAAACAGATATCTGGATTGAATGTTTCAATTATCTTTAATGATTCATCAGAACCAAGATCATCATAAATTGCCTCTACATTTTGTAATTTATCGATATTTGATTTTTTTCCAGTTAGTAAGTTATCAACAACTAATACTTTTAGATTATTTTTTACAAGCTCTTCAACTAGATGGGATCCTATAAATCCAGCACCACCAGTTACTAAGGCTTTTTCAAATTTCATGATTTAACAATTTCATCATTTAATATGGTGCCATCTTCAATAATTGTTTTATCACAAATTATTGAGTTTTTAATTTCTACATTATTACCAATAGAACACGACCCTAAAATTACACTGTTTTCAATTGTTACATTTTCTCCAGTACTTGCTGACTCAGATATCCAGTTACTCTGATTTTCTGTATGAGCATATATATATGATTCCCTAGTTCCTACGTCTAACATATTACCTTCAACAATAAAGCAATCTAATAAATTCTTATCTGCTAACTCAGGAAATACATTTTTCTCAAATGAACAAGGTATTTCAAATTTATTTTCTATTTCCTTAATATCTTTTTTATGAAGACAATATACTCCGAGGCTTATATTATTTCCATATTTCATATCTTCTGGTTTTTCAATAAAATTCATAATTTTGGTTCCATCTAATTCAAGGACTCCGTACCTTGAAGGATCATCTACTGGTATAGAGCAGATAGTCGAATTTTTTGAATTGTTTGCAACTTCTAAAAATGAGTTAAAATTCATTTCGATCAATAAGTCCCCGTTCATACATAAAAACTTATCACTGAAATTGTTTATGTTCTGTACTACAAAACCAGCTGTATCTAATTTTTCATGTTCAAAGAGTAAGTTCACATTAAATACTGAATTTTTTTTGTACTCTAACCAAAAATTTTCATGTTTAATTGAACATATCAAATTAATATTTTCTATGTTTGATTTAACTAAATTTTCAAGAATTAAATCAATTAATAATTTTCCTTTAATAGTTAATAAAGCTTTAGGAATTCCCTCAGACAAAGGTCGCAACCTAGTAGCTTCTCCACCAACTAAGAGATATATATCTTTAATCATTATCCAAAATATTTAATAGTTCTTCAAATTCAGATTGTATATCCATTTGTAATATGTTTTCCCATAAATTTTCTGATTTTTCTCCAAAGTATGGAAATACATTACTAACAAATTTCTTTTTCAGAAAAGGGACTGCTTCATCTCGTCTATCTGGATGACCAATTGGGGTCTCTACTTTTTCTTTTTTGGATAATGAGCCATCTTTATATTTGAAGTAAATCTCATTTGATATATGTCTTTTAGAAATTTCATAGTAATGTTTCGTAAAATCTTTATTCTCTAATACTTTTATTTTCTTTCTTAATGCATTGACTTCATCTATTCCATGAAAATTATCACTATAAGTATCAGATGTAATTTCTTTAAAAATTAATGCAGCAGAGACCATATATTCTAGTGAATGATCTCTATCAGAAGAATTATTTAATTCTTTTTTGTTACTAATGATTCTTAAAGCAGGTTCGTGTGTTTCAATAATTATTTGATCAATATCTTTTTCTTTGTCGTTAAATAAATCAGACAATTTAAAAGATGCTTCAACTGCTGATTGACCATGAAATTCAGCTGGGTATAAAACTTTATAAAGTATATTTTGAATAACCCAGTCACTAGGGTCTTTGCCGAAAGATAAAATATCATCATCTAAAAATACTTTATTAAAACCCCATATTTTATCATCCTGTATATTTTCATATATATTGTCAGGAAACTGGCTTATGCCAGCAAGTTCAATACCTCGAGATACAGCATCTCCTGCAGCCCAACTTTTTCTTTTTCCAACATTCGGGGCTTGCCTATAAGATCTCAAGTTAAGACCATCTTGAAGAATATTATTTACTGTTCTAGATATAGATTCATAATTTTGATCTGATAATAAAGATGAGAATACAGCCCCAGATGCAAGCTTTACATAAAAGACATGATCATAACCATGTTTGTTTAATGATGTGCCTAACGCTAGACAGCCTTGGATTTCGTACATTTGGATAATTGACTGTAAAAAGACTGAAAAGTTTTTTTCTTTGTGGTTTATAAAATAACCTAGTGCTGTTCCAATGTTATCAGATGGATGAGCCCACTCTTTGGCAAGAAAAGTATCATTGTAGTCAAACCATCGTGTCAAAATTGAAAAATAACGTGCAATTTCATTAGATGATTCGATATCCCCTAAAACTTTAAAAGGATTTGTGTTGGCGCCATAAACATCTCTGGAGGCAAACCTCATTGGATCTTCATAAGTTGAAGCATTATATATGCAACCCAAAGTATCTAAAAGAGATAGTTTTGTAGCAAATAAATTTTCCTCAGAAAATACAATATTTTTTGAAAGATAGTTTGTGATTATTTTGTCAATATTTTGTTGATCCAAAAACTAGTCTCTTTCTTCAACTCCTATGTATTTTGCAGCAGGCCTTATTAAGGTATCATCGGCTCGTTGTTCAAAGTAATGTGCAGCCCAACCAACAGACCTTCCAGCAACAAAAATTGGAGTGAATAAATTTACGTCAAAATCTAGCTCAGAAAGTAATAATCCACCATAAAAATCGACATTTGGAAATAGTTTTTTTTCTAGGTCCATAATTTCATCAATCTTCTTTGCAATTTCAAATCTTAGTTTTGAACCATCATCAGAAATTAATTTTTCAACCCAATTTTTTACTACTGGACTTCTAGGATCTTGGATTTTATAAACTCCATGTCCAAATCCCATAATTTTTTTCTTTTCATCTAGCATTTTCATAACACCAGCAGTGGCATCTTCAACATTTTGAAATGAATTGATTAGCTCTACCGCTCTTTCATTTGCTCCACCATGTAGTTCTCCTTTAAGAGTTCCTATTCCAGATACAATTGAACTTGTTATATCTGACCTAGTTGAGCCAGTAACTCTTGTGGCAAAGGTAGAAGCATTAAATCCATGCTCTGCATAAAGAATTAAGATGTCATCAAGTGCCTGTAATTGATCCTTTGATGCATCATCGCTTAACATTGAACTAGCAACTGTATACTCATCATTTAATGTGCTTGTTTTACTCTCGTTGTAACTAGCTATGACATAAGTAACAGCAGCAGAAATTTGTGTAGTTGCTTCTAAATCAGATTTTTTTTCTGGCTCACCAATATAAGAAACAATCGTTCTAATAACATCCATTGGATGTAGCCTTGATTTAATTTGTTCTAAAAGAGTATTTATATCTTTGTCACTATCTAATTCTGTATAGTACTTTTTGAAAAATGTCGTGAAGTCAGAACCGTTTAGATCATCATTGATAATGAGTGATGCGACATCTTCATAAGTATGTGTTTCGGTAAGCTTAATTGCGTCAAAGCCACGATATCTTAAAGAGGTACCTTCCATTCCAACAGTCGAAATTTTAGTTTCTCCTGCAATTACTCCTCTTAAACCTGGTGAATATTCCATAGGTATCTAATTCTACATACAAATTAATAAATTAGACTATTACAATTTTGAATTTTATGAATACTAAAATCCTTTAATGGCGCAAATTCACGAATTAGAATCCAAATCAAGATTTGGGACAAGATATATTGTTGGAACCATACTGGCTATATCAACTTTATTAATAGCTGGTTGGGTTAGTTTCTTTATTTTTCTTCCAATTAAATCAGGAATGAGTACTGTTTATGAATTAGAAGAAAGATTTTTACCTAGAGCTGAAGGAATGGTTCTCGATTTCGTATCTTTGTCAGAACCTTCAATCATTATAACTAGTGATAACATAATTTTGGATGAGTTACATGATGGCCTAAATAGGGATCCAATAAAACTATCTGAGGTTCCACCCTTTGTTATAAATACATTATTAGCTGCAGAAGACAGCAATTATTACCAGCATGAAGGTGTTGATTTTATTGCGATATTAAGCGCTGTAGTTGACAACTTAAGAGGTGTAACAAGAGGTGGCTCAACTATTACCTCACAGGTAGCAAAACAGTCATTTGTTGGAGATGAAATTTCTATTAGGAGAAAAGTTGCTGAAGCAGTTGTTGCAGCAGAACTTGAAAGAAGATATACAAAAGATCAAATTCTTGAATACTATATAAATTCAATTTATTGGGGATCTGGCGCATATGGACTTCAGTCTGCAGCATATGAATACTTCAATAAAGAAGTTTCAGAACTTACTTTAGATCAGGCAGCTACCTTAGTAGTTATTATTAGAAGTCCCTCTTATTACAATCCAAGAAAATACCCCGACAGAGTTCTCGAAAGAAGAAACGATGTTTTAGATATTATGCTTAAAGAAGGATTTATAGTTGACATCCAACATAGATCAGCAAAGCTAGCTCCTTTAGTAATTTCTGAACCAAATAATATCGAAAACAATGCTGAGCATGTATCTGCTGAAGTTAAACGACAACTATTGAATGATCCTCAATTTGCTTTTTTAGGAAGTACAAAAGAAGATAGAAAGAAAAAATTATTTGGTTGCCCATCAGACGATACAAGTTGTACAGGGGGTGGAGGATTGAAAATTTATATAACTGTAAATCTTGCATTGCAAGAACATGCAAATTTAATACTTAATAAATGGGTACCATCATCAAGTGAGGAAGAAACTGAAGATTTGGATGAGCCAAGGCCAACAGGAGTTATAACTTTATTAAATAACTTTACAGGGGCAATTGAAGTTATGGCCTCAGGAATTCCTTTTGATGAAGAGCAATACAACCTGGCTACTCAGGGTAAAAGAAATCCAGGGTCTGCATTCAAACCAATTACGTTGCTTGCAGCTTTAGAAACTGGTTCACAATTATATAGCTATAGAGACTCGAGATCACCTACTGAAATAGACTGTGGATATCCTTGTGCTCCAGACGGAATTGGAACAAATTGGGTTGTAAGGAATTATGGGACTTCTATTAAAGCTGACAGATATATTAATAAAATATCTGCTCAGGATCGAGCTATAGAACTTGAATGTATTGGGTATCACATTGAAGATATAAAAAATAAAGATTTCATTGAACAATTTCCTATAACTGATGGACTTGATGATTTAGAGGAAGAGAATGAAAAATTATTGAAAATTGGAAAAGCGCTTAATCAATATGATGAAGAGGGAAATCCTGTAATTTATACAACTGATGAAAATATCAAAACTAATGAAAATCAAGTAGTAATAAGTGATGAACAACTAATAGAGGAACAAAATAATTTAATTCAAATTGATTTAGAAAAAGAAAATCAATATATTTTTAAACCGTGTCAAGATAAATCAGAATATAACAGGTCAATTAAATTATTAGATACATCAGGAATGGTTTCACTGGAAGAAGCAACAAGAAGATCAATAAACACAGTTTTTGCTCAATTAGCTTCTGAGATCGGTGGAGAAAAACTAGCAAGTACTGCTAAAAGAATAGGAATTGAATCAGAATTAGAACCAGTTATTTCCTTAACTCTTGGTGCAGGCGCAGTAACACCAATTGAGCTAGCATCTGCTTACTCATCCTTTGCCACAAATGGAAAATTAGCACCGCCATATTTAATTGATAAAATTGAAGATTCAAATGGACAACTTTTATACAAGCACATCATTTCAACAAGAATTAGCATTCCGGATCCAGCTGCTGCAGCTGCAGTAAGAAAAACTCTCGAGGTTGCTGCACAATTTGGAACAGGGACGCGAGCTGTTTTAAATGATAGGCCTATTGCTGGAAAAACTGGAACCCATCAAGGTTTTCGTGAAGCATGGTTTATTGGATTTATTCCTCAATATACTTCTTCTGTCTGGATAGGCTTTGCCGAAGAACAATTACCTCTTACTGATGTTGAAATAAATGGTGAGCTAATTAAAAATGTTTCAGGTGGAAGAGTTCCTGCTCCAATTTGGAAAGAATTTATGGAGGAAGTTGTTAAAAATTTACCAATAGAGAATTGGCCAGATGATCCCCTTGACATAGAAAGATATTATGAAATTCCCAAAATAGAGATTCCCGAGTTAGTCGGATTAAATGTATTGGATGCTGAGGAAATAGCATTTTCAGGATACATTTTACCAACAATTAATTTGATTGATTCAGAGGAAACTCCAGGATTAGTACTGAAACAAAATGTTATCAACTGTGAAAGAGATGGCAATAAGGATCCAGACGAAAGTGAAAATACAAATGATTCAACAACTCAAGAGGATGCTTGTGTTGGAGTTGAAATGCCAGAAGGTACAGAAGTGATATTAGATGTCTCAGGTAAAAAATTTAGTGGCAACTTACCAAATATTCCCCCTTGTACGTTTACAAGCGAGGAAGCAAAAAATCTAGTAAAAGATTTCATGAGAGAGATGAATGTAATTTTGTTCTTAAAAAACTCATTTGAATTAACAGATCTAGAAAATTGCGTAGGAAAAGTAATTGGTACAAACTTTCCCCAAGGAGGAAGTGTTTCAACTGGAGACAGCCTAACTTTTATAATTGGAAGTAAAAACGAAGACTAACCCAAGCTTTTGAAGTATTCATAAAGAGATAATACTCCAAAACCTGTAGCTCCTTTTCTATTATCTGACCTAGCAGGTCCAGCTATATCGAGATGCATCCATTTGTTATCACCTACAAACTCATTAAGTAACAAGGCTGCAGTTATGGCTCCTCCGAACCTTCCACCAGTATTTTTCATATCAGCTAAGTCAGAATCAATAAGTTTTCGATATTTTGAATATAACGGTAACGAATGAAAATCTTCATAGGTATTTTTTGCAGCATCAATAAAATTTGATTCTACATCTTTATTATTTGAAAATACAGCTCCAATATCTAATCCCAAAGCAACATAAGATGCTCCAGTTAAAGTTGCTATATCACAAATTAGATCCGGATCTGTTTCTGCTGCAAAGGCTAAAGCATCTGCCATAATTAACCTACCTTCAGCATCTGTATTTAAAACTTCTATAGTTTTTCCATTTCTAGCTTTGAGAACATCTCCTGGTCTAATAGCTGAGCCACTTACCATATTTTCGACAATCGGCGTATAAACTGTGAGCCCTACATTTTGATTTGTTCTTGCAACTAAATTGATAACTCCCCAGGCACTTGCAGCACCTGACATATCAGTTTTCATTGTCTCCATACCTGCGGGACTTTTTAAAGAATAACCGCCAGAATCAAAAAGTACCCCTTTACCAATAAGGGAAATTTGATATTTTGCTTTTTCATTATATTTTCCTACAACTAGATAAGGAGCTCTATCAGAACCTTTTGCGACCCCTAAAACGCCTCCAAAATTATTTTCTTCAAGCCACTTTTGATCAAATACCTCAACATTGATGGCTGAAGAATCAACTAACTTATTTACATTTTGTATAAAATCTTCTGGAGACTTGTCCAGAGCGGGTGTATTAATTTGATTTCTAACCCAAAAGATAGAACTCTGTTTAATTTCATTCTCTGTCGTATCTGTTTGATTAAAAGTAATGTTGTTTATTGCTGATTCGTCTTCAGATTTGTAGTCATTAAATTTATATTGTGCATATAAAATTCCATCAATTATGGGAACAATATTGTTTTCAGCATTTAAGAAATCAATCTCAACATCTTCTTTTATTTTGGATCCCACTTTTATTCCAAGCTCATACAATTCCTGACTGTCTTCTATTTCACCAAGACCAACTAAATAAGTTAAATTATTTTTTTTAGAATAAGATGCTGGCATAGCAATTATTTGATTAGCTTTTCCTTCAAAAGAATGTGTTTTGCAGTATTCTTCAAAAAGACTTAAATCATTTATAAAATCATCTGATGCTTTTAATTCTTGATTCAAAAATAAAATATCAATGTTCATTTACTTGGTGTCCAATCATTTTCAAACTCTCGAGCTAACATCCATAATAGGTCAGAAAGTCTATTTAAATATACGACTACCTCAGAATCATTAATTTCTAAATGTCTTTGCCATCTCACACATTTTCTTTCAGCTCTTCTTGAAACTACTCTGGCCCAATCAAATTTTGCTGATAGTTCATTTTCACCTGGTACAACAAAAAACTCAGGAATACCATTTTTATCTTCAAGAAAATCTATATCTTGTTCAAGTCTTAATACCATTTTTTCTTCAACTAAAGTTTCGTTGGGCTTTAATTTTTTTCTGTTTTCTTTTGTTGTAGCTAATTCAGCTCCAACAATGAATAACTCACGTTGAATACGTAAAACATTTTCTTTAACTTCAATTGGCAAATTTTTATCAGCTCTAATCAATCCTAAAGCAGCAACAAGTTCATCTACAGAACCATAGGCATCTGGTGCAAGGTCATCTTTTGATACTTTATCTCCAAAAAGCATCCTAGTTTGACCTTTGTCGCCTTTTTTTGTATAAATCTTCATAATTATAAATATAGCCTTAGGCCAAAAGTAACAGGCCTCCGGAGGCTCCTAAAGAAACTATCAGAGATAAATAACTTAGTCCTGTAGATGCCATTACCCCTGTATATGATTTTTCTCCTAGAGATTTAAATGATCCGAAGGATAAAATTGAGGTAGAAAAATATAAAAATAAAATTACATTTTTAAATAAATTGTCTATATCTTCACCAATAACTTCGAAAAAAACTAGAGGTATAAGTGTTAAGGAGTGAAAAGTACAAAATAACGCAATTTTTTTCATTCCTTGTTTTGATATTGTTGGATCAACAAGGAACCAATGACCAATCATCATTGAAGAAAATACTCCACTAATTAAAGAAATCGGAAACAAATTATTTAATATTAAAGTAAAGATACTTAAATCTAATTCCATTGAAAGTTGATAATTTAAAATCAAAAAACTTGCTCCATATAAATATTTGTAATATTTTTTATTGTTTATCAACAGACTCGAAATCAAGGGAATTATGCCAATCAAACTAAATAAACTAAATTTTAAAACTACAACCGACGAAATTATAGAAATAAAAAGAATACTAAATCCTTTCCGAGGTTGGATACGAAAGTTTGAATACAATAAATAAGGTATACAAAAAATTAACAAAACATAAACAAATAGGTTCAATTCCATATATCTTTTACAATAACAATATATGTTAAAGAATATAAATCTTCAAAGAGTTTTAAAATCAATGCTTATTTCATTTATTTTTATCTTTGTTACAAACATTATTAATGGTGGGAATGGTCTTTTTACTCAAAACTTTCTAATTTCATTCTTAATTTATTCAGTTTTAGGTTATTTGGCACTTTATGGCTTTGAGTTAAACAGGATTCTAGGTCTTTCTCTATTTTTTTCAATTTCACTTTTATCTCCAAATTTATATCCAAGTTTTGAAGGAGAGTTATTTCCTATTACATATGTTATGTTTGCTCTATTTCTAACATATGTAATAGGTACAGGTATGTATAAAAAATGGAAAACAAGCCTACAAATTAAATAAACTATGAAGGGTTGGTTAGAATAGAATAATGTTACGGGGCATGTCAAAATATTTAATTTCTATATTCTTTTTGTCCATATTTGTATCTTTTTTGACTCCATCTGAAGCTCATTCAAAGACAATAGTAAGGTACGATATAAATCTTAGTTGTGCGGATAATGCTGTTGCGCCACTTAATTCAATTAAAGATATTCAAACATTTCTAAACTGTAATGGTTTTAGTCCTGGACCAATTGATGGTGTTTCCGGTGGTAGAACTGATGCTGCAATTAAAAGTTTTCAAGCGTCGGTTGGACTTTCTGCTGATGGTGTTGTTGGTCCAGCTACAAAGCTAGCAATGAGAAGTTACAGTACGGTTTCATTTACTTTTACGGGAAGTGGATGGGGTCATGGTGTAGGTTTAAGTCAATATGGAACAAAAGGACTTACCGAACTTGGAGCACAATTTTGTAGCAACACAAGTTCATGTACCTCTAATGAGGTTGTAAATTATTACTTTCAAGGAACAAATGTAAAAAATTTAGGGGATATTTCTTTATCCTCTCCAGATATTGCCTCTAGCAACAATGCTCTTTGGGTAGGCTTAGCAAGAAATGCAAAAAATATAACTTTAACGACTCTTCCTTCTTCTAGCCCACCAACCCTTCAAATCTGTCAAGATGGATTATCAAGTACAGCAGGTGTACAGTTATTTTTAACTTCGAGAGGTTTTGAACCAGGACCAATTGATGGGGCTTATGGAGATAAAACTGCTGATGCTATAAGAAATTACCAGGCATCCGTTGGATTGGGTCAAACTGGAGCGATTGATAATGAATTAGTAAATAAAGTCAAATCTGATGCTTCCTCTGAAGGTCCTTGCGAGTCTGTTTGGGGGCCTTTAAAAATTGGTGGTGGAGCAACTATTAATATTATCAGTGGTGGAAATGGATGTTACATGACTGGTCATCCTTTAGTCCCAAAAATTAGCGCTAGTTGCAATATGAGTGTTAAATGGTCTGATGGTGGGCGAATAAGAGTTGGCCCGAGAGAGCATAAGCATGGCATTTTAAAATTAAGATCTAAAAATGTCTCATCAGGTTTTCATGTAGTATTAGCCGTAAATTTAGAAAAATACCTTTATGGATTAGCAGAAATGCCTTCACATTGGAATGTTAAAGCATTAGAAGCACAAGCTTTAGTTGGTAGAAGCTATGCGGTTTTTCATTATCTTGATGAGAATATACCATCTGCTTCAAATAACTTGGATGCAGGCCTTAGTGAAAAGCAAAAGGCATATTGTTGGTGCCATATAGGTTCAACTGCATCAAGTCAATACTATTATGGTTATCTTAAAGAAATTTCAGGTCCAAATTGGGTTCAAGCTGTTAACAATACTTCTGGAAAAGTAATCACATATGATGGCTCCTATACAAGGAGTGGAGTGATACAAGCATTTTATTCTTCTTCAACTGGAGGGAAAACTAATACTAATGTTGTGGGATTTGGATCTGCAACACCGTGGCCTTATCTCAAAGACTGTTGACGATCCATGGTCAATAGACAATAGAGTAGGAAACTCTAAAGCCGCATGGTCTTTTGACTTTAATACCTACCAACTGTCAAAAAATATCTTATGTGGTGACACTCCTTGTTTTGATGCTCTAACTGATATCTATGTTTCGTCAGTTGCTGAATCTGGTGCTGCTCTAGAAATTACCATGAAGGGCTATAAAAACGGATCAGCAAAATCAGTTACAAAGTCTGGAAGAAATATCAAGTCTCAATTAGGTTTTAGATCGCATTATTTTAAAA
The DNA here is from genome assembly GCA_045563315.1 of Candidatus Actinomarina sp. Lineage (GTDB taxonomy): Bacteria > Actinomycetota > Acidimicrobiia > Actinomarinales > Actinomarinaceae > Actinomarina. The sequence goes on from JBJKUD010000002.1 coordinate 11,508, forward strand.
CTTCAAGCTCATCTGATGTATCAAATCTTGCTGTAGGCCCAGTACAAGCGAACACAGCGTCAAGTTCAAATGGGTCTTCGGAAAGTCTCTCTGCTGGTGAGACTGCACAATATGCTACATCAAGTTCTGGTCTTTCCTATTTAGCTAAAGCCGGATTGATAAATAAATGTGATGGGAACTCTTCTGGATGCCAAGCTAAAACTTTAACTAGAGAAGAGGCCGCAGCAATTATTACGGTTATTGGAGGTATACCTCAGGATTCTCCAAATGCTTACAGTGATGATGACCAAAGCATCTATCAAACTGCAATTAATGGGGGGGGGGGGGGGGGGGGCCTGCCTTACTATGGAATGCAAGTTTGCTTTGGAAGCCCTTTTGAAATTTTGCCTAAGGAAACAGTTGCAAGAGATGAATTTGCTTGTTTGGTAGTTAGGTCTATAAAAGCAGGCAGCACAACAAATTTATCGGGCTCTGTTGATAAATACTCTGACGAGGGTGCAAGTAAATGGACAAATGAAATAAATACACTGGCCGCAAATGATGTTATTCCTGCTTGTAGTTCAATTAGTGATAAATTTTGTCCAAGTAGAAAAATATCAATTGGTGAAGTTTCTTACATTGTTGACAAGCTTGTTGGTAAATCTCTTATATCTTCGGATCTTTTTAGCACATCTCTATTTAACAATTCGTGGGAGCCTTCTGGTGGAGAGGTTGCAAATGTCTCTGAGACAGCTGTTTCTAATCCTAATGCCGGCAATGACGCGTGTGTGCCAAAAGACAATTCAGCTATAACAATCAATTCTGTTCTCGATATTCAGCAATTCCTTGTTAATAACGGATTTAGTCCTGGTCCAGTTGATGGACAGTCAGGACCTAAAACAAAAACTGCAATCAAGTCTTTCCAACAAAAAAATGGCCTCTACGCAGATGGAGTTGTCGGACCTAAAACAAAAGCGGCAATGAAAGCCTATACAGGATGCGAGTCTGGAAATGTATGTAAAGCAAGAGATAACTCAGGTGCAAAATTAGATAGTGTGTCGGGTGTTCAAACGTTTTTAGCAAATAATGGATTCAATCCTGGAATTATTGATGGTGAAATGGGTTCCTATACAAGGGAGGCAATTAAAGCGTTTCAAAGAAAAGTTGGTTTAATACCTGATGGAGAAGCCGGAACAAGAACAAAAGCCGCAATGAAATCCTATACAGGATGTTAATTAATTAAGTTTTTTATTTCCTTTGCAATATTTTCTGCAGCAAAATCAAATTCATTTTTTAAATCTACTATCGGAGCTGACTTTCCAAATGAATCAATTGAAAAGGACTTTTTAATATTTTTTATATAAGAATCCCATCCAACTGATCTCCCAAGTTCAATTGTAAATATTTCAGAATTTGGATTTAACGAGTTTAAAGTTTCATTATTTAATTTGTTGAGCATTGGAACGCTGATCACTTGAATAGATAAGTCGTCAAGGAGATTGCTAACTTCTACTGCAATCTCTAATTCGGATCCTGATGCAAATATAGTGATATCTTTTCCAGGAGAATATTCGTACGCTCCTCTAATAAACTCGTCGTATTTGATGTTTTTTTCTAGATATTTCATATCCTGTCTCGAAAGAACAATTGCTGATGGTTTATTTTTATTTTCAAAAGCAGATCGGTAAGCGTGAAGAATTTCATTATTGTTTGCTGGCCTAATTACGTCCAGACCTGGTATTAGTCTCAGGGCCATAAGATGTTCCACTGGCTGGTGTGTCGGGCCGTCTTCACCTAAAAAAATCGAATCATGTGTAAATATAAAAACTGAATTTGTCCCCATTAAAGATGCAAGTCTTATGCTTGGTCTCATGTAGTCTGAAAAGACTAGAAATGTTGATCCGTACGGAACTAAGTTGCTATGCAATGCAATACCGTTAACGATTCCTCCCATGGCATGCTCTCTAATACCAAACTCGAGACTGTTTCCGCCATAATTTTCTGGCCCAAAAACTTCATTGCTTACAATTTGTTTTGTTGACGCTGCTAAATCCGCTGAACCACCAATAATAAACTTATTTGATTTCCCCATTTCATTTAAAATTTTTCCTCCAATCACCCTTGAAGCTTGATCATCAGACCACTCAAGTGATACAGGTTGAAAATCAATGTTATTAAATTTATTCCACATAATTTTAAAATTATCATCATTACTTAATCTTTTATCTAAATTTGCTTTCCATTCTTCATATTTCTTATTATCTCTTTCTCGTTCTTTGTTGAAGTAATCATATATTTCTGAACTATGAACAAATGGGTCACCAGAGTGACCTATGTTTTCCAGGAAAAGCTCAAATTCTTCCTTGCCTAAGGGTGACCCATGAACACCGCTTGTATTTGCCTTATTAGGTGAGTATTTTCCAATTGTTGATTTAGCAATAATTAATGATGGTTTGTTGGTAACTTTTTGTGCCTGATTTGATTGCATCAACTATTTCAGATTCTTGATGGCCATCTATTTCAAGAACATGCCAACCCATAGATAAAAACTTTTCCTTTTGATTTGTGATAGAAACTTTTGTTACATTTCCGTCAATAGAAATATTGTTGTCATCAAAAAAATAGATTATTTTTCCGAGCTTCCAAAGGCCCGCAAGTTCCGCCGCTTCTGTTGTTATTCCTTCCATCAAATCGCCATCTGAAACAATTCCATAAGTGTAATGATCGATAATATCTTCTCCCAGAACGCTAGATAGATATCGTTCAGCAACAGCTAATCCAACGCCATTGGCAAAACCCTGACCGAGTGGACCTGTTGTAGTGTCTATACCTAGTTGAAAATCTTTTTCAGGATGGCCGGCGGTAACAGAACCTAGTTGGCGAAAATTTTTAATATCATCCATTGAAATATCAAAACCATTGAAATGTTGAAGGCTATATAACAGCATAGAACCATGTCCTGCGCTTAATACGAATCTATCTCTGTTTATCCAATCTGGATTCTTGTTTGAAACTTTTAAAGCAGTTTTGTAAATTGCAACCCCAACATCTGCCATTCCAAGGGGCATGCCAGGATGACCTGAATTTGCTTTTTCCACTGCTGCTGCAGAGACTACTCTCACAGACTTTGTTACATTGTCAAACATTGCTTTAAGTATATTTATTAATTAAATTGAGGCAAAGGAATCTTTTGCATGATATGAGGATCTTACAAGTGGTCCTGATTCAATATGTGGAATACCTAACTCTTCACCAATAATTTTATATTCCTCAAATTCTTCTTTAGGCGCATATCTGTGGATAGGCCTGTGCCTCTGTGTCGGCCTTAAATACTGCCCGATTGTTACAATATCAATATCAATTTGAGATAAATCTTTTAAAACTGCCACCACTTCCTCAAATTCTTCACCCATTCCTAGAATTAAACCTGTTTTAGTCTTTCCAAGGAAGTGTGAGTCTTTTGCATATTCAAGCAAAGAAAGTGATCGACCATATGAGGCTGCCGTTCTTATTTCTCTCTGCAACCTTGGTACTGTTTCAAGATTATGGTTCAGCACTTCTGGGTTTGCATTTATTATGTTGTCTATTGCTTTTCTGTCACCTTTAAAATCAGGTATTAATACTTCAACTGAAGTTTCAGGATTCATTAGCTTTACTTCATCTATTGTTTTTGCGAAAAAATTTGATCCCCCGTCTTGCAGGTCATCTCTATTTACTGAGGTTATCACCGCATGAGTGAGCCCCATAATTTTTACACTTTCAGCTACTCTATATGGCTCATCCGTATCAAGATCTGTAGGTTTCCCAGTATTTACATCACAAAATCCACAAGCTCGTGTACATGTCTCACCCATAATCATAAATGTTGCAGTACCCATGGACCAACATTCGTAAATATTTGGACAGGAAGCTTCTTCACAAACTGTATTTAGTCTTTTTTCTTTTAGCAAACTTTTGAGTGTTAAGTAATCTTTTCCTAAGTTTGCTTTAACCTTCATCCATTCGGGTCTCTCAGGTTCATTTTTTGTGCTTGGCTTGATAGAAACTGAACATTCAGGTCCCTTGATATCATTTTTTGTGCTTGTATTGATGGACAATGAAATTGGATTCTTAGAAGAATTAAAAACGCCTTTTTGAACTAGCTTATCAATGTCAAATTCCTTTTTTTTCTTTAGTTGTCTTGGGGTAAATTGTGAAAATTGTTCATCAACTTTTTTATATTCAAATGTTTGTGCAAACTTTTTTGAAATTATATCGGTTACTTCTTTAAAAGAAATTTCATTATCATAATTTTGAATTGCAACAATTCTTTCATCGCTATCTCCACATGGATTTATGAAGTCATAACCTTTCGTATTATCACTAATATTTAATGAAAAGCCATGGAATGTAGTCCATTTACTTACTTTGATTCCAATTGATGCTATTTTTCCTTCATTTGTCCAAACTCCAGTATCATCATCTTTGGAAAAAGCAGGAATTGAAAATATTGATAAAGTGTCGATTATAACTTTCTCAATTTTTCGTACAAATGGAACTACTTTTTTTGGATCATCTAATCTGATTATTGGATAACCAATTAATTGCCCGTCACCGTGAAAAGTAATGTCACCGCCTCTATCAGTTTCGTAAAATTCAATATTATTTTTATTTAATGTCTCTTCATCAACTAAAAGGTTGTTCTTATCACCTGATCTCCCAATGGTTATTACGTTGTTATGTTCCAGTAAAAGTAAGTAATCATAATTTGATTTTTCAGAACTTATTGATGAATGCAGTCCTTTTTGAAGATCAATTGCTTCTTTATATGGAAGTTTCCCTAGCCATCGAACATTTAATTCTCTCAAGATATTTCCTGAGACCAATCGGTAATTTCAATTCTGTTTTTAATGGAATTCAAAAATAATAAAGCAGTAGAGCCATCAAAAACTCTGTGATCCCATGTCAAACTTAAAATCCCAATGTGTCTAATCGAAATTGAGTCTGATCCATCGTCCATCTCAACAACTACTGGTCGTTTCTTCACTGACTCAGTTGATAGAATAGCAACGTTTGGTTGGTTGATTATTGGCGATGTTAAAAACGAATTAAATGAGCCATTATTTGATATAGTAAATGTACTTCCTGAGACATCATCTAGTTTGTAACTTTCATTTCTAAGAAGAGTTGAAATCTCAGATATTTTTCTAGCCGTACCAGTAAGATTATATGAATCTGCTTCCTTTATTGTCCCAACAAGTAACCCCTCTTGGTTGATGTCTACAGCAATGCCGAGTGAAATTTGTTCATGAATTGTATGAATCTCTTTATCGAGATCGAAAGAACTGTTAATAACAGGGTATTCCCTTAGGGCGCTAACTACTGCTTTTGCAATAAATGGAAGGTACGTAAGGGAAAAATTATTTTCTTGTTTGAAATTATCTTTTACTTTACTTCTCAAATTCTCAACATTTTCGAAATCAACTTCGACTGAGGTCATTACATGTGCAGAAGTTTGCTTTGAGTGAATCATATTTTCAGCAATTTTTTTACGTAGTCTTGGTATTTCATTTGTAAGTAATGATTTCTCAGCAACTGTTGTTTTCTCTAGTTTTTGATCACCATTATTTAGATAATTATCTACATCTTTTCTTGTAACTCTTCCATCTTTTCCCGTTCCAGTAATATTGAGGAGATCTATATTATTTTCTGAGGCAATCTTTCTTACCACTGGAGAAACTTTGCCTAAAGATTGACTACTTTGAATAGGTTTACTTTCACTTACTATCTCTTCAATTTCTAAAATTTCTTGAGGTGCTTTTTCTGTTTTATTTATTTCGTCTTGTTGTTCTACAGGTTGAACTGTTTCCACATTTACATTTTCAGTTAAATTACCGTCCAACTCTAACAATGGAGATCCTACCTCAACAGTTTCGCCTTCTTCTACTAACAAGGAAGAAACAGTTCCAGTAAAAGGGCTTGGAACTTCAGTATCAACTTTATCTGTTGAAATCTCTAATATTGGGTCATCTTCTTTTACTTCATCACCAACTTTTACAAGCCAGCGTAAAATAGTTCCTTCTGTTACAGTTTCTCCAAGTTGTGGCATTGTAATGAGTTCACTCATAATTTTATTGTAATTCTTTTATGGCATTTACAACTTTTTGAGCACTTGGAATAAATGCATCTTCAAGTATTGGTGCGAAAGGTATATGAGTATTTGGTGAGGTTACTTTTATAATTGGATTATCAAGATTCCAAAATCCTTTCTCAGCAATCATAGATGATATTTCTGAAGCTACAGATGAAAAAGGGACATCTTCTTGTAAAATGCAAACATTTGAGGTCTTCTCTACAGATTTCAAAATGATTTCTTCATCTAGTGGAACAATTGTTCTGATATCGACAATTTCAACTGAAATATTTTCTTTTTCAAGAATGTTTGCTGCTTCTTCAGCTACAGAAACCATTCCAGACCAAGTTACAATTGTTACGTCCGATCCCTCTCTGACCACTCTACCTTTACCAATTTCAACTTCATATAATCCAGTAGGAACATCCATTTTTAAATCTGGCTTTCGATAAAGTTTTTTATGCTCCAAGTACATTACAGGATTTGGATCATTTACAGCAGCAACAAGTAGGCCTTTTGCATCATATGGGTTTGATGGAGCAACAACTTTTATACCCGGATGGTGTGCAAGCAATGACTCTGGGCTAATTGAATGAAAAGGTCCAGAACGAGTACCAGCACCAGTTGGACCTCTCACAACCATTGGAACAGCTTTGCCAGCTTTCCAATGATATTTTGCTGCTTCAGTAGTTAATTGATCAAGTGCGGGATAAACAAAATCATAAAATTGTAATTCAACAATTGGTTTTTGGCCAGC
>JBJKUD010000003.1:0-2673 GCA_045563315.1 Candidatus Actinomarina sp.
TGATTGGAGGAAAAATTTTAAATGAAATGGGCAAATCAAATAAGTTTATTATTGGTGGTTCAGCGGATTTAGCAGCGTCAACAAAACAAATTGTAAGTAATGAAGTTTTTGGGCCTGAAAATTATGGTGGAAACAGTCTCGAGTTTGGTATTAGAGAGCATGCCATGGGAGGAATTGTTAACGGTATTTCATTGCATAGCAACTTAGTTCCGTACGGATCAACATTTCTAGTCTTTTCAGACTACATGAGACCAAGCATAAGACTTGCATCTTTAATGGAAACAAATTCAGTTTTTATATTTACACATGATTCGATTTTTTTAGGTGAAGACGGCCCGACACACCAGCCAGTGGAACATCTTATGGCCCTGAGACTAATACCAGGTCTGGACGTAATTAGGCCAGCAAACAATAATGAAATTCTTCATGCTTACCGATTTGCTTTTGAAAATAAAAATAAACCATCAGCAATTGTTCTTTCGAGACAGGATATGAAATATCTAGAAAAAAACATCAAATATGACGAGTTTATTAGAGGAGCGTACGAATATTCTCCTGGAAAAGATATCACTATATTTGCATCAGGATCCGAATTAGAGATTGCTGTAGAAGTTAGCAATCTCCTTGACGACTTATCTATTCAAGTGATCAGCGTTCCAATGCTCAACAAATTAAATAATGAAACTTTAAACTCATTAAATCCAAATTCTGAAATATTTACAATTGAACTTGGAAGATCAATTGGATGGGATTCTTATATAAAAAATATTAAAAAGTCCTTTTCAATTGATTCATTTGGAAAATCAGCTCCGATACTAGATTTAATAAATGAATTTGATTTTGCTGTAGAAAATATTGCAAAGGAAATAAAAAACTTAATTAATTAACATCCTGTATAGGATTTCATTGCCGCTTTTGTTCTTGTTCCAGCTTCTCCATCAGGTATTAAACCAACTTTTCTTTGAAACGCTTTAATTGCCTCCCTTGTATAAGAACCCATTTCACCATCAATAATTCCAGGATTGAATCCATTATTTGCTAAAAATGTTTGAACACCCGATACACTATCTAATTTTGCACCTGAGTTATCTCTTGCTTTACATACATTTCCAGACTCGCATCCTGTATAGGCTTTCATTGCCGCTTTTGTTTTAGGTCCGACAACTCCATCTGCGTAGAGGCCATTTTTTTGTTGGAAAGATTTTATTGCAGTTTTTGTTTTAGGTCCTGACTGTCCATCAACTGGACCAGGACTAAATCCGTTATTAACAAGAAATTGCTGAATATCGAGAACAGAATTGATTGTTATAGCTGAATTGTCTTTTGGCACACACGCGTCATTACCAGCATTAGGATTAGAAACAGCTGTCTCAGAGACATTTGCAACCTCTCCACCAGAAGGCTCCCACGAATTGTTAAATAGAGATGTGCTAAAAAGATCCGAAGATATAAGAGATTTACCAACAAGCTTATCAACAATATAAGAAACTTCACCAATTGATATTTTTCTACTTGGACAAAATTTATCACTAATTGAACTACAAGCAGGAATAACATCATTTGCGGCCAGTGTATTTATTTCATTTGTCCATTTACTTGCACCCTCGTCAGAGTATTTATCAACAGAGCCCGATAAATTTGTTGTGCTGCCTGCTTTTATAGACCTAACTATCAAACAAGCAAATTCATCTCTTGCAACTGTTTCCTTTGGCAAAATTTCAAAAGGGCTTCCAAAGCAAACTTGCATTCCATAATAAGGCAACCCATTAATTGCAGTTTGATAGATACTTTGGTCATCATCACTGTAAGCATTTGGAGAATCCTGAGGTATACCTCCAATTACAGTAATAATTGCTGCTGCCTCTTCTCTAGTTAAAGTTTTAGCTTGGCATCCAGAAGAGTTCCCATCACATTTATTTATCAATCCGGCTTTTGCTAAATAGGAAAGACCAGAACTTGATGTAGCATATTGTGCAGTTTCACCTGCAGAGAGACTTTCCGAAGACCCATTTGAACTTGACGCTGTGTTCGCTTGTACTGGGCCTACAGCAAGATTTGATACATCAGATGAGCTTGAAGTTTTAAAATAATGCGATCTAAAACCTAATTGAGACTTGATATTTCTTCCAGACTTTGTAACTGATTTTGCTGATCCGTTTTTATAGCCCTTCATGGTAATTTCTAGAGCAGCACCAGATTCAGCAACTGACGAAACATAGATATCAGTTAGAGCATCAAAACAAGGAGTGTCACCACATAATATATTTTTTGATAGTTGGTAGGTATTAAAGTCAAAAGACCATGCGGCTTTAGAGTTTCCTACTCTATTGTCTATTGACCATGGATCGTCAACAGTCTTTAGATAAGGCCACGGTGTTGCAGATCCAAATCCTACAACATTAGTATTAGTTTTTCCTCCAGTTGAAGAAGAATAAAATGCTTGTATCACTCCACTCCTTGTATAGGAGCCATCATATGTGATTACTTTTCCAGAAGTATTGTTAACAGCTTGAACCCAATTTGGACCTGAAATTTCTTTAAGATAACCATAATAGTATTGACTTGATGCAGTTGAACCTATATGGCACCAACAATATGCCTTTTGCTTTTCACTAAGGCCTGCATCTAAGTTATTTGAAGCAGATGGTATATTCTCATCAAGATAATGAAAAA
>JBJKUD010000004.1:0-16897 GCA_045563315.1 Candidatus Actinomarina sp.
CTGGAGAGGGCTCTGACAAAATACCATCCCACTCATATTTTTTTTCAAGCAAAAAAGTATTAGAAAGCTCTACCCCACTTGCTGCACCAACTTCAACAAAATAACCATTTTTTTTATAATTAAGTGATTCTAATACAAACCAGTCTTGACAAATTTGAGATTTACTTGATTTGTAATAATTAAATAGTTCTGATTTTTTTGATATATTACCACTCAGTAAAAATTTAAATTTTTCATTTTCTTTTTTGAGATTATTTATTTCTATTTGTCTTTGTAAGTCAGATGAATTAGAAATTACCCTGAAACCAATAAGCTTAAAGATTTTATAAATTGCTGTTTTCATATTGTGGCCAAAGGCAGAATCGAACTGCCTACCCCTTGTTTTTCAGATAAGGACAAACCTCTTGACCTATTGCTAGTTTAATCTAATTATCTTTCAATAGCGCTCAATGCATACAGGCGTTATGAGTGTGTTGAGTGGTAATGAATGTTAATTGAAAGCACAAGCTGTTGGAAGTTTTGAACTTCCTAAGTTCTTAGTGATTGGATAATTAAATCTATAAAATTTATGTCATTTAGATCTAAATTCAGTTTTTTGTATTTATACTTTTCTATAACTTGTGAATTTAATTAAAACTATTTACTTACAAATAGATAATCTTGGTGTAAACCATCCCAAGTCGGATTATCTATCATGTTATAGTTTGTAAGATTTATTGGTTCTTTGTAATTTTTCTTTTTAAGTAGTTTAAAAATTCTATCTTCATCGTATGAATAAACTTCAACTAGTAAGTATTTTGGCTTGTGTTTAACAAAATCTATCCCATTTAAGACTCTATATTCATAACCCTCAACATCTAATGAGAAAAAATCAACATCTTGATTGTCTAAACCCAAATTATCCATTAAAAGAGAGAAGGGTATTGCATATTGAGGAATTAAATTAATTTTATTTTTCTTTTTGATAATAAATTTTCTTTTTTTGTGTCTTAAGTTATTTATGGAAGCGGAAGGTCCATCATATTTTGAGTACAAAACTTTATTCTTTTTATATTCTTTGAAACTACATAAAGCTGCTGAAACAGTTATTGAATCTTTTCTATTTTTAAGACATTCTAAATATTTTTCAAAATTTGGTTCAATTAATAATCCCTTCCAATTTAAATTTTTCTCTAAAGTTAGAGTGTTGGATGAAAAGATTCCATCATAGCTTCCAGCCTCAACAAAGAAGCCATCTGTAAAATTGATGTGTTCATTTAATTTTTTGACTATATTTGACACTTGTGGCCAGAGGCAGAATCGAACTGCCGACCCCTTGTTTTTCAGACAAGTGCTCTACCGACTGAGCTATCTGGCCTTTAGCGGGGACGACGGGATTCGAACCCGCGACCTCCTGCGTGACAGGCAGGCGTAAACTCCAGACTTTACCACGCCCCCAATTTTCTATAAATATGATATTAACCGTTGGAAAATAAAATACTATAAAAGATTTATAAAACTAAAATATATATGTGAATAAATATAAATCATGGAATAATTATCCGAATATAAAATCAAAAAGCATTGAACATCTTTCAAGTAGTGATAAATTAGATTTTAAAAATGATAAAAATATTGCTTATGGCCTTGGCAGGAGTTATGGAGATGTATGTTTAAATGAAAATGGTAACATTGTTGTCACTACAAACTTCAATAAGCTAATTGAAATTGATGAAATTAATGGAACCTTACATTGTGAATCAGGCATTTCTATAAAACAGATATTAAATGTTATTGCCCCAATGGGATGGTTCTTACCAGTTGTTCCAGGTACAAGAAATATAACGATTGGTGGGGCGATTGCTAATGATATTCATGGAAAGAACCATCACAAAGTTGGAAGTTTTGGTAATTTTGTAGAAAGCATAAATTTACAAAGATCAAATGGCGAGATACTCACATGTAGTGAAAATGAAAACTACGAGTACCTGAAAGCAACTGTTGGTGGAATGGGTCTAACAGGGATTATTTTATCGGCAAAAGTAAAATTAAAAAAAATTGATTCACAATATGTAGATGTTAAAACTCAAAGATTTGATTCTTTAGAAGATTATTTTAAAATTAACACTCACCTTGAAGAAAATAATGAATATTCGGTAAGTTGGGTTGATTGTTTATTAAAAGACAATAAAAGAGGTTTAAGAGGAGTTTATCTCTCTGGTAATCATTCAAATAAAAATTTATATGATAATAAAGTTAAAAAAGATTTTAAAATTAAATTTCCTTTTACTCCACCATTTTCATTTGTAAATAACCTGAGCATGAAAGTAATTAATGAGACATATTATCGGATAAACAAAAATTCAATTAGTAAACCTCAGCATTTTAAACCATTCTTTTTCCCCTTAGACATAGTTGATAATTGGGGTAAAGCTTATGGAAGGAAAGGGTTCTTGCAATATCAGTTTGTGGTACCAAATCAAAATAGCTTTGAAACAATACAAAAAATACTAGATGAGATTAAAAAAAATAATCAAATACCAGCATTAGGTGTTCTTAAAACATTTGGAAGTATCCAATCTATTGGATACATGTCATTTCCTAGAGAAGGTCTAACGTTGGCTCTAGATTTTAGAATAAAAGGAAAAGACACGTTTAAATTTTTAGAAAGACTGGACAAAATAGTTATTGATAATAATGGATCTTTATATCCTGCAAAAGATGCAAGAATGTCACCTGACACATTCGTCAAAAGTTTTAAAAATTTAGAGAATTTTAAAAAATATGTAGATCCAAAATTTTCATCATCTTTTTGGAGAAGAGTAAATATTTAAACAATATTAAAACACAAGATATAAACTGGTAATAATATATGAATGTTAAAAGCTTTATAAAGTACAGCTTAAGATTTTTGTTTTTACAACTTTTACTTACTTCGCTTACAATTTATTATTTTGATAATTTTCTTGTACCTTCAAATGACTACAGATTACAGATTGATGCTAATTTATTAGAGGACAAAGAAAGATTCTACTCATTTGTTCCAGAATCATTCATCAAGATTGATATATTTATTGGTGTATTTATATTTATTTTCTTAATTTTTTTATATTCAACAAAATTTTACACATATGTAAACGAACTAAGCTTTTCATTAGACAAAAATTTCTTTGATGAGTATTTCTCTATTTTCTTAACTTGGACAACTTCAATCATTATTTTTGTTACTTTTTTTCGATTCTCAAATTTAATTTCTAGAGCGTATCTACTAGTTTTTTTATTTATCGTTCCATTTATTCTTTTACTTTTTAGAAATACGGAATTTATCTCAAGCTTATTTGGACGTTCAGTAACTAATGAAAAATATATAACTTTTAATTTAGAAGATGATTCAATATTTAGAAATTTACGGATAATGACGTTTAGAAATAAAATAAAAGATTTAAATTTTAATGAAGACAATATTGAATCCGAAATAATATTACAAATTGACAAAATAAATAAGAAAGAAAATGTGAATTTAGTTGTAATTAACTTTAACAATTTAAAAAAAATTCCAAAAAAAGTTGAAGAATACTTAATTGAATTAAATAAAAAAGTTCTGATAATTTCAAAAAATGAAATTCATTTTAGCAAGCTTTTTCTAGGCAGAAAAATGTTCTTAACGGGATATAATTTAGTTTATTTTAACAATGATATCCAATACGGCTCGAAATATATTTTAAAAAGAATCTTAGATATAATTTTTTCTATGATTTTATTAACAATTTTTCTTCCAGTTTTATTTTTTACCTTTATTTTTATAATTTTTATTGATAAATCACCAGTAGTAATAAAACAAAAAAGAGTAGGTCTTCATGGAAAAATATTTGACATGTATAAGTTTAGAACCATGAAAAATGACTCTCATGCACTGAGAGATGACCTTGAATCAATGAGTAAAGGGACAGGTCCATTATTTAAAATTTCAAATGATCCAAGATTGCTAACAGGAGCAAAATTTTTAAGAAGATTTAGTATTGATGAATTGCCACAATTAATTAACATTTTGAAAGGTGACATGTCACTTGTGGGGCCTAGACCTCTCTTTGAAGAAGATACATTGATGTTTGATGAAAAATATATGAGAAGATTAAATGTTTTACCTGGGTTAACTGGACTCCTTCAAATAAATGAAAGAAATACTGACAAATTTTCTATATGGTACAAGTATGATATGGAATACATTGATAATTGGAGTTTACTTTTAGATTTGAAAATTATTCTAAAAACACCTTTTTCAATTTTTAGCTCAAAAATCCAAGGCGAATAGTGGGTCGGGTGGGAATCGAACCCACGACCTTGAGCTTAAAAGGCTCCTGCTCTGCCGATTGAGCTACCGACCCTAAATAAATATATTAATAGAAAAATTAAGTAACTTAGAATTATTCTTCTTCAACAATTGAAGAGCTACTTAAATTCTCAAGTTTTGAGTGTAAATCGTTTATCAAAGAACTTAAAGAGTTAAGTTCATTTTTATCAAGTTGTAGATTGTTAATATCATCACTAAAATTTTTTAAAAATTCCTCAAGATTAATAATACTTTTATTAAATTCTTCGTTTAGTTGATTATCTATTTCTGTCATTGTCTTAAGTCGAATTATATGCGTGCTCTATCACTAAATTTTAAATTTGGATTCTTTGTTAATCTTTGTTTTGCCCACCTTGCTGGTGGAATTAACCTAAAAAAAGGTGGAAGAAAAGGCCTTGTAAACTTTAGCAATGCAAGATTGAACCCTAATAAGAATGATCTAAATTTACTACTTTTTATTCCATATATATTTTTAAATTCAGCGGGCAATGTATTGAAAGCTGTAAAAGAAATAAAAGGCCAAATTGGTTTGATATGTTTAGGAACTGGACCACCCTCAATTATTTCCTGAACATCTTTTGCAACATCAGTCATTTTCAAATACTCTTTTGTTTTACTTTTATTAATTACCCAATTTTTTAGATCATTATGTGTTTTTGGCATGTCGTCTGTGTTAATAAGTACGAGCTTTGCAGAGAGCATATTTTCTTGATGATATTGATTTTTTTCTTCGTCTGAAAGTTTTTTAACGGTTTTTTCATAGAAGAATATTGAAGAAAGCTGTAAGCATGCATGGACCCATAATAATTGTTCATCATCTAATGCGTCGTAATAGCCACCAGTTACAGGATCTTTTCCTTTAATTACTTCATGAAGTCTATTTATCCTGGTAGCACTTTCGTTTGCCTCTTCAATGGTTCCAAATGTCACGGAATTTTGAAGAGATAAAGTTCTGATTAGCCTTTTCCATGGATCTCTTTGATAAAAAGATGTTTGTCTTGCTCCAGCAGCGATTAATGGGTGTGCAGCATGCATCAATAAAGCTCTTGCACCTCCAAAGAGGACAGTGATTTCTTTATTTATTTTCCACATCATAGAATTTGGTCCAAAATGACCAGGGTCAGGATTCATCACATAAAGATTTTATCAATAATTGATAATATTATTAAATCTATATAGAAATAAATAACTTTAAAACAAAGAAATATAGATAATATAATTCAATTTAATAACATATAAAAATGAAAGAAAATTTAGATTTAATAATCAGTATCTGCGGAGATCAGCCCTCTAATCAGGAGTTAATTGAAATAGGTAGCGATCCAAATTTTGTTTTTCAAAACGATCCAGACTTCATAACACTTAGGCTTTTTGATATTGAAGGTAACATAATCAATGTAAATTCATGGATTGAATGTGCGCATTATGTCAATGGTGGATGGAGTTTATCTTACAACTCCGGTATCTCAGGCGATGTAGCCGTGTTAGGAATTGTATCTATTTATGCTTTTGCTTATATTTTGTTGAAACTTATAAGACGTAGAAAAAGTGAAGTATGAAAAATAAATTGTCATTAATAGGCCTAATTTTATTAATTGTCTTAATACCTTTTAGTATCTCGGACAGACAGGATGACATTGTTCCTGAGATTCTCTCAGAAACAACTGTAGGATTCTATCAAACCACAACTTGTGAAATTTCACTTTTTGAATTTTATTTAAAGAACTTTAATAATTCCGAAAAAATGTACTTTAATAACAACAACTATGCCGATGTACGATGTTTTGGGAAAATTACTGGAATGGACAAAATAGGAAGCTCCTATATGGTCTCCATTGGAACAAATACATCAATTAACTTTATAATTCAATCTACAATTTGGCTTTTACTATTTTTAATGATCCCAAAAAGCAAGAATGAGAATAAATTTTCTTTAAATCGATCATTAATTATTCCATTTATTTTTTTAATCCAATATATAGGTGAAAATAAATTTTATTTGAAAGAAAATATAATACACAATATTGATCTTGCACCTAGTAATTTTTACTTGTTGTCTAAATTGATATTTCTTGTTTTAGTTGTAATAGTTTTCCAGGATATTTTTAAAAGTAGAACTCAGAATGTTATTAATTATTTTCCATTTATGTTTTTAATAGTTGGGACATATTCAGGTATGAATTTAAATATCTATCTAATTGTTTTTTCTTTCTTAGGAATTCAGAGCCTTAAAGGAAAATCAAGTTTTAAAAAGTTCGATATAATTTACTTTTTATTATCTACATTTTGGATTTTCAATATTCCAAATAATGATTACTTTTTTGATGGAGATAAATTGAGGGGATTTACAAATTCATCATTCAACTTAACATCACAAATATTTTGGATCCTTATATTTTATTTGTTATGTAAAGGATTGATTTTTGTTGTTAAAGAATCTTTAAATTTTATAAAAATAGAAAATTTGGCCAAAAGTTTTTTAATATCAGGTTCTTTAATTGTATTTTTTGGTTTTGTTGGGTCAAATTACCCGATTTTTAACTTTATCAATTATTTTATTTTTGGTCAAAACAAAAGAGGTATGAAAGAATTTACAAGTATTGCTGGAAATACCTGGAGAGGCTTCTCCTCAAGTGCAGAATCTATAGGTGAGTTTTATGGACTATCAATTCTGATTATTGCATATTTAATAATTAATAAAAAAAATAAAGTTACTAATCCATTGTTTCTTTTGTTGGTTCCTGTAAGTTATGGTCTGTATCGATCAAATAATTTTGCAGCAATTTTATCTTTAATATTTTCAATTGCAATTATTTTAGTAATTAGTACAAAAGTTCTTAAAAAAAATAAAAGAAACGTTGTGTTGGTAAGTGGATTTTTAATTTTTACTACATTTTTAATTTATATTTTGAATAATGATTATGACTATTTGAGTACTGAGCTGGTATATGAAGCTACTCTTCATCAAGATTTTTATTCTGATCCAAACTCATACAAAAGTTTTTTAAAAGTTGAACAAAAAATGATTGAAAGAGATCTTAACAGCATACTTTATAATGAACAAAATTTCTTAAATGCTTCTACAAGTTATGTATTTGTAGTAAATTTGTTTACTCAAGGAATTAATATTCCTTTTATCCCAAACTTTATTGCACTTCTTTCAATAATATCTCTTATCATTAATAGAACAGAAATGTGGGGAATCTTTATTGCAAAATTTAATCCCTCTGTTTTAGAATCACTCTTTGGAACAGGACCTTTGCAACTGAATAAATACCTATCGGAGCATAATGTAAGGCTTGATTTACCAAATAATCGATTACAAGAACTTTTTCTTCCACACTCTTCATTTCTTGATATTTTGATATTTTTTGGTTTATTTGGATTATTTACTTTTTTGGGATTAAGTACTTTTCTATTTATGAAAAAAGAGACAAACCATTTATTAAAGATTATTTGTTTCTATTTAGTACTTAACTTGCTAAAAAGTGACTCAATTTTATATTTAAATTCTTTTTGTTTAATTTTCTTTAGCTTTTCCTATCTATTTTTTTACAAAGATACAGCGATAAATGAAAAATAAAATAATCTATTTAACTTATCAAACTTTTCCAGCTAATACAGCTAATACAATCCAAACAGTCGATAATGTCAAATATATTAAACGAAAAGGGTATGAAGTTGAAATAGTTTTTCCTTTGAGGTCAAAATCAAGTACTGATGAATTGAGCAAAATAAAAAAGCATTATGATTTTGATGACGATATAAAATTTAAAGGAATCAAGCATAACCTACCTTTTGGAAAATATAAGATATTTGAAAAGTATTTATATTTATTTAGCCATATTGTCTGGTCAAGAAAAGTAACAAAAAAGTATCAAAAAAGTATGTTTGACAATTCAGCATTTCTTACAAGATCAGATTGGATATTTTATTTTCTCTCAAGAAAAGGATTTAATGTAACTTTTGAATGTCATCAACTTACAAGAATTAGAAAGTGGATTATTCAAAAATCAATACAGAATAAAAGATCGAAAATTATATTTCTTAATAAATATTTACAAATTGACTCTGGCGTCGACATCCAAGATTATGAAAAATTTATAGTTTTACAAAATGGTGTTGATTCCAAACTTTTTAGTAATAATGATCAAGATCTTACAAAAAAATTTGAAATTATATTTACAGGAAATATTCAAAGATTCAATGACGATAGAGGCTTAAGGTTTATTATTAAGTCTTTTCTCAATGAAGAAATTCCTAATAATCTCAAACTTAAGATTATAGGTTGGCCCTTAAAACAAGTCGAGGAACTAAGGGAGTATGTTAATTTTTTGGATCTAAATCATTGTGTAGAAATTCTAAATAGGCTTGATAGAAAGTTGACTATTTCAAAAATTCAAGAGTCCAGCATTGGATTATTAATAAACTCAAGTAATGATCTTCATTCCTTTAAACATACATCTCCCCTTAAATATTATGAATATTTATATGGAGAATTAAATATCCTAGCTGTTGATTTTCCTGCTCATAGATCATTACCTTTTTCAGATAACATTACATTTTTTAATGAAAATGATACAGAAGGATTTATTAAAGCACTTCTTGAAATTGATAAGAAAAAAATAATTCCAAGAAATAAACTGGGTGGCATAACTTTACAAAAGAGAGTTGATAAATTAATAAATTTTATAACCAAATAGCACGCCTGGAGGGATTCGAACCCCCAACCCTCTGATCCGAAGTCAGATGCTCTATCCAGTTAAGCTACAGGCGCAAGATGAATTAAAAAGTATCTTTTTTGTATATTTTTATTTATATAATAGTTTCATTAATGAATAGTGTATTAATTCTAAAAACAATGATTTCAACAACAACTGTGGAAAATGTTGCAACTTATTTAAAAAAAGAACAATCTAAAACAGTTGCAATATGTAATTCAAATACTCTTGTAAGATCATATCGGGATTCTGTGATTCAGAATAAAATAAATTCATTTGATATTAAAGCTCCAGATGGATTTCCAGTTGCAAAATCGTCTAAAATCCTGTACCAAAATGATCAAAATCGAGTTGATGGATTCAAAGTTTTTCACAAAACAATAGAAAATGGAATCAATGATGGAATGACCCATTATTTTTATGGAAGCAATTCAAAAGTCATTAATCTTATGATCCAAAATCTGCAATTGTTATATCCTAAAATAAAAATTGCTGGTTTTTTTTGTCCTCCAGTTAAGTCTTATCATGAATTATCTGAAGAAAAATATGTTAAAGACCTAATTGATAAAAATGCAGATGTAGTTTGGGTATCATTAGGATTTCCCAAGCAGGAAGAATTTATATATGAACTTAAAGACAAATATCAAATTACCTCAAATCTTGTTGGGATTGGTGCTGTTTTTGAGTGGGTTGCAGAAACGAAAATTAAAGCCCCTGAGTGGGTGGCTAATATTGGATTTGAGTGGATATTTAGGTTGATACAAGAACCAAAAAGATTATTTAGACGCTATTTGATTGATAACTTTTTATTTATAATTTACTTTATAAAACAATACTTAAGTAAATAAATGTATCAGCTATTAGATTTAATTAACAATTTAGAAAATGTTCTTAAAGAGACATTTGATGACGAATCAATTTCGTTAAGAATTTCAAACAACCAAAATTTTGATTTCCAAATAAACAACTTAGTAAAGTTCCAAAATCATAAAGATATAAAAAATATCGAGAATTCTTTTTCTGAAATAATTGATAGAGAGATTTTAATTAGGAATTTTGAAATTACAGAAACTTATTTTGTAAATCTAGAAATTGATATTGAAAAATTTGTTTACAGCTTTGACAAAATAAAAAAACATATACAAGTCACTCATCCTGAAACAGTTCTTTTTGATTATGGTGGCCCAAATATTGGTAAACCCCTTCATGTTGGTCATTTAAGATCACTAAATATTGGTAGAAGCTTATATAACATATACAGATTGGCAGGTCACAATGTTTTAAGTGATATACATATGGGTGATTGGGGAATGCCAATTGCACAAATAATTACTTTAATTGAAGTTAAAAAGATAGATATTGAGAATATAAGTATAAAAGATTTAGAAAAAATCTACCCAGAAGCTTCAAAGCTTTATTTAAAAGATGATGAATTTAAGAAGTTAGCTCAAGCCAATAATAAAATACTGAATGAAAATGATTCAAAAATCCTTAAAAAGTGGAAAAAATTAAAGAAAATATCTACTGATTCAATCAAAGAGACTCTGGAAATACTTAATCACAGGTTTGATTTGTGGATGGGTGAAAGTGACGTTAACCACATAATACCTGAGATGATTCAAAAACTCGAAAGTGAAGGAAAAATATCACTTGATGATGGTGCGTATGTATCTAATTTTGTTTCTGAACCCAAAATATTGATAACAAAATCAGATGGGTCTTATCTTTACTTGACAACTGACTTAGCGACAGTCCTAAATAGAATAAAACAAAATAAAATTGATAAAACTCTATACATTGTTGATAAAAGACAAAATTTACATTTTGAACAACTAATTTCATCTTTAAATTATTTTGGCTTTGGCGATGAAGAATATCATCATATTTCATTTGGAACAATTAATGACTCGAATGGAAACCCTTATAAAACTCGAGAAGGAGACGCAAAAAAGTTAATAGAACTCTTTAAAGAAACTTTATTAAAAATAAAAAGTATAAATAGTGATCTTGATAGCCACACAAATAAATTACTTGCTAATACTGTTTTAACTTTTAGCGACCTCAAAACAAATAGAATGACTGACTATAAATTTGATTTAGATAAATTTACAAACATTAGTGGAAAAACTGGCATATATGTTCAGTATGCTTTAGTAAGAGCAAAAAAACTGTTAAAAAGTTCTTCAATAAACACAGATAACATAAATCTAGAAATTTCAGACCTTGATAAGAGTGATCTAAATCTTCTTAGAGGACTCATAAAATTTGAATATTATTTTAACTTAGCATTAGAAAATAATGAACCACATCATCTAGCTGACTATCTATATGAATTATCGAATTTATTCAATTCGATGTACCAAAATGAGAATATATTGGAAAATAAAGAAGAAAAAATAAAACTAAATAAATTAAAAATTTCAGAATATTTTATTTCATATTCAACTTTGTTAATGGAGTGTTTAGGTTTAGAGCCCGTTGAAAAAATGTAATCTTACAGAAATAATTGTGATGATAAAACCCAAAGAAAATACGTTAATGCGTATGAAAAACTATCTGAAATACCAATTGTTCGCATAAAGTTATGTTGTAAAAATAAAATCAGTGGAATCGCAATAAAACCAGAAAAAGAGATTGCTTTCCCTATGTCGACTAGATCATTTAATATTAAATTTGATGGATTCAAAAAAAACTGAAAAAATACAAGTGAAATCAAAGAGGTAAATATAACCAAAATTATGTTCACTATTAGATCTTTGAAAGTTAAATTATAAATTTTAAATATATTAAGAAATTCAACTGGTATAAATAGAATAAATAAAGATAGACAGAAAAGAATAAGAAACCAAAAAAGACCCTGAGCGTTCCAAGTAATTACTGATTTTGAAACTAAGCCTAGTGACTCCAATAGTAAATATATAGAATAACCTAGAATCGTTGTACCTATTGAGAATAAATACAATCCAAAAATGCTGTATAAATACTTTTTTTGAAAACTTATTCCGGAAATTTCTTTATTAAAATTTTGGTAATTCATACTGTCATATATTAATAATATTTATATTAAAATAAATCTTAATTATGGAATTAATTGATACTCCAAATCCAAACGCAAAAAAGATATTATTTGATGAACAAACTGAAGATATATCTAGTTCCCTAAAAGAAGTACAGGGCGTTTCTTCAGTTTTTGTTGGACCTGGTTTTATAACAATTACAAAAGAAAAAAACTTTGAGTGGGAAACAATAACTGAAGATATTCTTAACATCTTTGATAAACTGTAAACATGGACACTTTTAATGAAGACCCTAAACCAGGAAGATTAGTTTTACCATTAGTACTTATTGGTATGATTGCAACAACATATACATTTATTAATAGAGTTGCAACAAATAATGACTTAGAGATTGAGCCTTCTGTTGAGCAAGTAGTTGTTGAACCAGATGAGGAACCAGTATCTGAAGATACAACTACAACAACAACTACTACACTGCCTGGAGAAGTTGTTACATATCTTGAAGAAATTTCATCAGAAAAAATTCAATCAATTGATCTTGCAACAAAAGTTCTGGAAGCTAATGATAAGTGGGACAATGAAGATATTACTTATCAAGAGGCCAAAGATGAGTTTGCGAATTTTATTGAAGATGCTCAACAATTTGTTGAAACTGTATCAGAGCCAGGGCCGCCCACAACTTTTGCAGGTCTTGTTAAAAGTCACGAAGAGTTGAAATCATTAGCGGAACTTATATTTGCAGACACTGAGGAACTTTTGGAAGGTCTCACTTCTTCCGATACTGGTGAAAGAAGGTCTGCTGCACTAGATTCTTTTAACAATAACATCAATCTTTTTCAAGAAAAGATTGATGAAATTGTTGCTGTAAATACTTCAGGCTAAGCTGAAGCAGCAGAACAAATTGTATCTATCATTACCGTAGCAATTACATAAGGATCAGCGTTTGCGTTTGGTCTTCTGTCCTCTAGATAACCTTTTTGATCTTTTTCAACTTGCCATGGAATCCTAATAGATGCTCCTCTATCACTAACCCCATATGAAAAAGCATCAAATTTTTGTGTTTCGTGATCTCCAGTTAAACGATCTTCAATTCCATCTCCATAATTTTGAACATGAAATTCTGCATTTTTTTCCAATGCTTCACAACCTGCAATTACTGCTGCATATCCCCCATCTTCTCTCATTTGTTTTGTTGAGAAGTTAGTGTGCATACCAGCTCCATTCCAATCACCTTTCACAGGTTTAGGGGTAAGAGTTGCAGAAATATTGTAGTCTTCAGCGATTCTATAAAGTAGCCACCTTGCAATCCAGATTTCATCTCCAATGTTCGGAGCACCAACAGGTCCAATTTGAAATTCCCATTGTCCAGGCATAACTTCTGCGTTTGTTCCAGAAATATTTAAACCAGCTTCCATACAAGCAGTAGCATGATCTTCAGATATTGATCTTCCATATACTTCGTCTGAACCAACACCACAGTAATATCCTCCTTGCGGAGCTGGGTAGCCTGATGGTGGAAAGCCCAAAGGTTGTCCATACTTAAGAGAATCATATGATTGTTCATAAAACGTATACTCTTGTTCTAATCCAAACATTGGTTCAAATTCAGCAAAATTTTCTGCAGAGGCAGCGCAAGCAGCTCTTGAATTTGAAGCATGAGGTGTCATGTCAACATTAAGAACTTCACACATTACAAGAATATTGTCTCCGCCCCTAATAGGATCGGGATATTGGCTTACAGGCCTTAAAACGCAGTCAGACTGGTCTCCTGTAGCTTGTTCTGTACTTGAGCCATCAAACCCCCAAATAGGTGGTTCCGTGCCCATATCCATAATTTTTGTTTTACTCCTTAATTTTGCAGTTGGAGTTTTTCCGTCAATCCATATATATTCAGCTTTAATTTTCATTATTAATACCCCTTTTAATATCTTCGTTAATAATGTAGTATTTATTTAAAATATTGGATAATCAGAATTATTAAATATTTGTTTCAAGAAAATGATAAAAGCATACATAAACATTGAAAAAGCACATGAAAAAGTAATATCTTGCCTAAATTCCTATGATTTAGATTCTGTAGATCTTGATAAAATTGCATCTCAAAGTGAAGTTAATTTAGTTTGTACTTCATTTTCTTTATATGGAAAGACAAAAAAAGATCTCTCAGATATTGAATCTGCTTCAAAACCTATTCCAGAATTAATAGTTGCTAATGAAGATGAATTTAAACAAAGTATTGATTTAATTAATAATCCAAAAATAGAAGTAATTTCAAGTAACAGTAATGAGGGTGAGGTTATTGCAAGGTTTCAATCTTTACTAGGAGATAGTTCTTCAGAAAAAATAGAATTCAGAGATCTTATTATCAATTTAAAAACTTATGAAGCAAAAATTGAAAATCAATTATTAGATTTAACTTTTATGGAATATGAACTTTTAAAATTCTTTGTAGAGAATCAAGATAATGTCTGGTCTAGAGAAGAGCTTTTAGAAAAAGTTTGGGGGTATGACTATTTTGGTGGAGCTAGAACAGTTGATGTTCATGTTAGAAGATTAAGATCAAAACTTGGTGAAAAAAGATTAGATTGGATAAAAACAGTTCATTCGGTTGGATACAAATTTAACTAAAACTATCGCCGCATCCACAAGTTCTTGTTGCATTCGGATTGTCAATTGAAAATCCCGTTTCCATTAACCCCTCTTTATAATCTAAGGTTGATCCTTTTATGTGTTGAAGGCTTTCTGAGTCAAGTCCAATTTCAACACCGTTATAGGATTCAAAAATATCATTTCCAGATCTCTCTGTATCAAAAAACATTTCGTATGATAAACCTGAACATCCTCCTGGTTTAACACCCATTCTTAAGAAGCTATTTTCTCCAGGTTCAGCAGCTTTTAATTCAATTAGTTTTTTTACAGCACTATCTGTAGCTATTACGGCTCTTGATGATTTTATTTGTAAATCCATAATTTTATTATACCAAAGTTGTGATTATTCAAAAAATTTATTATTACATGATTGTTTTTCTCTTTAATATGTATACATGAGCTTGAAACTTAAAAAGAATTAACAATAATGGAAAAAATATCAATTAATAACCTTGTGAATGAGGTAACTTCTGAATTGCCCAGAGAAGTTTTAATTTACGTAGCTCAAAACCTTAAAGTTGATAATTTAGAAAAAGACGAGATTATTGAGCATTTCAAAAATGAGGTTTCTTATTATTCTTCAAAAGTCCAAAAAAAGGTTGTAAATTGTACAGGGACATTGTTACATACAAACCTTGGAAGGTCACAAATAGATACTAATTATTCTGGAGAAAGCACAAATATAGAATTTGATCTTTTTAATCATAAAAGAGGAGTGAGAAATGAATTTTTAAATGAATTTATGAACCTTCTCTTAAAATCTGAAGATGTTTGTTTTGTTAACAATAATGCATCTTCTCTTTATATAACGTTGAAGACACTCAAAGATGAATTTGGTATAGAATCAGTAATTATTTCTAGAGGTGAAATTATTGAAATAGGTGGTTCATACCGACTTCCAGAAATAATAGAAGAAACTGGATTAAATATGATAGAAGTGGGCACTACCAACAAGACTCGACTAAAAGATTACGAAAAGGCTTTAAAAAAATCAGAGAAAAGTTTGATACTTAAAGTACATAGATCAAATTTCTCAATAGAAGGTTTTACAGAAGATGTTGATATGAAAGAACTAAGATCTCTTTCGGACGAGCACAATGCTCTCACATGATATTGGAAGTGGATTGGTTATCTCAAGAAAATTTTTGGAAAAAGAGAATATATCAATATTTAATAGTGAGCCTACAGTTCAAGAATCGCTAGAAAGCGGTGCTGATGTAGTTATGTTTTCTGGAGATAAATTACTTGGTTCTGTTCAGTCGGGTATTATTGCTGGAAATCAAAAAATTATAAAAGCAATTAAGGATAGTCCCCTATTTAGAACGTATCGCTGTTCTCCCTTCGTTCTTTACGAACTACAGGAAACAATTAAAAAATACATATCTAAAAGGGAACTTGAAATTCCTCTATGGAGAATGATATCTATAAAATATGAGGATTTATATAAAAGGGTTGAAGAAATTTCTAAAGCTATCAAATTTGAACACTCTATTGTTGATGATTATTCAATAATGGGTGGTGGGACAATGCCTGATAAAAAAATACTCTCTCCAGTAATAAGAATTGATATGTTGAACAATGAACATATACCCAAAAGCCTAATTTCAAATTCAACACCAATAATTTCAAGAATAAACAAAGAAAATATAATTATTGATATAAGAAGCACAGATAGAAAAAATGACGAATTAATAAAAAAATTTTTCATGTCGCAATGACAGTAATAGCTACAGCCGGTCATGTAGACCATGGAAAATCTACATTTGTAAATTTTTTGACAAAACAAGAAACAGATAGACTTCCTGAAGAAAAAAATCGTGGGCTAACAATAAACTTAGGTTACACCTATTTTAAATATGAAAATAAAACATATTCTTTAGTGGACGTACCTGGGCATAAAGATTATTTTAAAAATACTATATCTGGTTTTTCAAATGCAGATGTAATTTTTTTTATTATTGATTCTGTAGAAAACTGGTCTGAACAATCTGAAGAACATTTCCGGGCTTTAATTGCGTTAAAAAAAAGAAATTTTCTATTCATATATACAAAAACAGATCTACTTAAAGATAAAATTGATAAGGAAATTTTACTTAAGAAAATTAAAACATTTAAAGATATAAATTATCAAATTCTAGAGTTTAATAAAATTGATTCGAATAGAAGAGATTTATCGAAAG
>JBJKUD010000005.1:0-14239 GCA_045563315.1 Candidatus Actinomarina sp.
TCTTTTCTATTCGAATCAATTTTATTAAACTCTAGAATTTGATAATTTATATCTTTAAATGTTTTAATTTTCTTAAGTAAAATTTCTTTATCAATTTTATCTTTAAGTAGATCTGTTTTTGTATATATGAATAGAAAATTTCTTTTTTTTAATGCAATTAAAGCCCGGAAATGTTCTTCAGATTGTTCAGACCAGTTTTCTACAGAATCAATAATAAAAAAAATTACATCTGCGTTTGAAAATCCAGATATAGTATTTTTAAAATAATCTTTATGCCCAGGTACGTCCACTATAGAATATGTTCTATTTTCATATTTAAAATAGGTGTAACCTAAGTTTATTGTTAGCCCACGATTTTTTTCTTCAGGAAGTCTATCTGTTTCTTGTTTTGTTAAAAAATTTACAAATGTAGATTTTCCATGGTCTACATGTCCGGCTGTAGCTATTACTGTCATTGCGACATGAAAAATTTTTTTATTAATTCGTCATTTTTTCTATCTGTGCTTCGTATATCAATAATTATATTTTCTTTGTTTATTCTTGAAATTATTGGTGTTGAATTTGAAATTAGGCTTTTAGGTATATGTTCATTTTTCAACATATCAATTCTTATTACTGGAGAGAGTATTTTTTTATCAGGCATTGTCCCACCACCCATTATTGAATAATCATCAACAATAGAGTGTTCAAATTTGATAACTTTAGAAATTTCTTCAACCCTTTTATATAAATCCTCATATTTTATAGATATCATTCTCCATAGAGGAATTTCAAGTTCCCTCTTAGATATATATTTTTTAATTGTTTCCTGTAGTTCGTAAAGAACGAAGGGTGAACAGCGATACGTTCTAAATAGGGGACTATCCTTAATTGCTTTTATAATTTTTTGATTTCCAGCAATAATACCCGACTGAACAGAACCGAGTAATTTATCTCCAGAAAACATAACTACATCAGCACCGCTTTCTAGGGACTCTTGAACTGTAGGCTCACTATTAAATATTGATATATTCTCTTTTTCCAAAAATTTTCTTGAGATAACCAATCCACTTCCAATATCATGTAACAAACAGAGAATTGTTCTTGTCCGAAAGAGATCTTAATTCTTTTATATCAACATCTTCTGTAAAACCTTCTATTGAGAAATTTGATCTATGTACTTTAAGTATCAAACTTTTCCCATGTTTTTCTAAAGCCTTTTGGTAATCTTTTAATCGAGTCTTGTTGGTAGTGCCTACTTCTATCATATTTAATCCAGTTTCTTCTATTATTTCTGGAAGTCGGTATGAACCACCTATTTCAATTATTTCACCTCTAGAAATAATTACTGATTCTATACCAAATTCATCTTTGAGTGTCTTTAACGTGATATAAAGGGAAGATGCATTATTGTTAACAAAACAAACATCTTCAGATTTTAAGAGAAGGTTCATAAGTTCATTTAAAAATTCATTTCTCACTCCTCTTGTATGATTAAAAAGATCAAATTCTAAATTTGTGCTTTCTCCAGAATAATTAGTATCTATTTGTGACCTTCCAAGATTTGTATGTAACAATGTCCCTGTACAATTTACAACCTTTTTTTGGACTTTTGAAGAATAATAAGAAACTTCATTTTTGAAATGCTCAATAATATCCTCTTTTTCTAAATTATCAACTTTAAGGTTTTGAGCTACGTAAATTAAAACTTCTCTGGGTAATTCAGAAGTTACCTCATTTACAAGTTTATTAATTGATATTTTTTCCATTATTGTTAATTCTTTTTACGTTTCAAGCTCATGTATATATATTAAAGAGAAAAACAATCATGTAATAATAAATTTTTTGAATAATCACAACTTTGGTATAATAAAACTATGGATTTACAAATAAAATCATCAAGAGCCGTAATAGCTACAGATAGTGCTGTAAAAAAACTTATTGAATTAAAAGCTGCAGAACCCGGAGAAAATAGTTTCTTAAGAATGGGTGTTAAACCAGGAGGCTGTTCAGGTTTATCATACGAAATGTTTTTTGATACAGAGAGATCTGGAAATGATATTTTTGAATCCTATAACGGTGTTGAAATTGGACTTGATTCAGAAAGCCTTCAACACATAAAAGGATCAACCTTAGATTATAAAGAGGGGTTAATGGAAACAGGATTTTCAATTGACAATCCAAACGCAACAAGAACTTGTGGGTGCGGCGACAGTTTTAGTTAAATTTGTATCCAACCGAATGAACTGTTTTTATCCAATCTAATCTTTTTTCACCAAGTTTTGATCTTAATCTTCTAACATGAACATCAACTGTTCTAGCTCCACCAAAATAGTCATACCCCCAAACTTTTTCTAAAAGCTCTTCTCTAGACCAGACATTATCTTGATTCTCTACAAAGAATTTTAAAAGCTCATATTCCATAAAAGTTAAATCTAATAACTGATTTTCTATTTTTGCTTCATAAGTTTTTAAATTGATAATAAGATCTCTGAATTCTATATTCTCTGAAGAACTATCTCCCAGTAAAGATTGAAACCTTGCAATAACCTCACTTTCATTACTGTTACTAGAAATTACTTCTATTTTTGGATTTTTAATTAAATCAATACTTTGTTTAAATTCATCTTCATTAGCAACTATTAATTCTGGAATAGGTTTTGATGCAGATTCAATATCTGAGAGATCTTTTTTTGTTTTTCCATATAAAGAAAATGAAGTACAAACTAAATTAACCTCACTTTGAGATACAATTTTATCAAGATCTACAGAATCTAAATCGTAGGAATTTAAGCACGATATTACTTTTTCATGGGCTTTTTCAATGTTTATATATGCTTTTATCATTATCTTGAAACAATTATTTAATAATTCTGATTATCCAATATTTTAAATAAATACTACATTATTAACGAAGATATTAAAAGGGGTATTAATTATGAAAATTAAAGCTGAATATATATGGATTGACGGAAAAACTCCAACTGCAAAATTAAGGAGTAAAACAAAAATTATGGATATGGGAACAGAACCACCTATTTGGGGGTTCGATGGCTCAAGCACTGAACAAGCTACAGGAGACCAGTCTGACTGCGTTTTACGCCCTGTAAGCCAATATCCTGATCCTATTAGGGGCGGAGACAACATTCTTGTAATGTGTGAAGTTCTCAATGTTGACATGACACCTCATGCTTCAAATTCAAGAGCAGCCTGCGCTGCCTCTGCAGAAAATTTTGCTGAATTTGAACCAATGTTTGGATTAGAACAAGAGTATACATTTTATGAACAATCATATGATTCTCTTAAGTATGGACAACCTTTGGGCTTTCCACCATCAGGCTACCCAGCTCCGCAAGGAGGATATTACTGTGGTGTTGGTTCAGATGAAGTATATGGAAGATCAATATCTGAAGATCATGCTACTGCTTGCATGGAGGCTGGTCTGAATATTTCTGGAACAAACGCAGAAGTTATGCCTGGACAATGGGAATTTCAAATTGGACCTGTTGGTGCTCCAAATATTGGAGATGAAATTTGGATTGCAAGGTGGCTACTTTACAGAATTGCTGAAGATTATAACATTTCTGCAACTCTTACCCCTAAACCTGTGAAAGGTGATTGGAATGGTGCTGGTATGCACACTAACTTCTCAACAAAACAAATGAGAAAAGATGGAGGATATGCAGCGGTAATTGCAGGTTGTGAAGCATTAGAAAAAAATGCAGAATTTCATGTACAAAATTATGGAGATGGAATTGAAGACCGTTTAACTGGAGATCATGAAACACAAAAATTTGACGCTTTTTCTTATGGGGTTAGTGATAGAGGAGCATCTATTAGGATTCCATGGCAAGTTGAAAAAGATCAAAAAGGTTATCTTGAAGATAGAAGACCAAATGCTAATGCTGATCCTTACGTAATTGCTACTGTAATGATAGATACAATTTGTTCTGCCGCTTCAGCTTAGCCCGAAGTATTTATAGCAACAATTTCATCAATCTTTTCTTGAAAAAGATTGATGTTGTTGTTAAATGAATCTAAAGCCGAAGACCTTCTCTCACCAGTATCGGAGGAAGTAAGACCTTCTAAGAGTTCTTCTGTGTCGGCAAAAATAAGTTCGGCTAATGATTTTAATTCCTCATGACTTTTTACAAGTGCTGCAAAAGTTGAGGGTGGCCCAGGTTCTGATATAGTTTCAGTAAATTGTTGAGCATCTTCAATAAAATTTGCAAACTCATCTTTGGCCTCTTGATAAGTAATATCTTTATTGTCCCATTTATCATTAGCTTCCAAAACTTTTGTTGCAAGATCAATTGATTGAATTTTTTCTGATGAAATTTCTTCAAGATAGGTAACAACTTCTCCAGGCAATGTAGTTGTAGTTGTTGTAGTTGTATCTTCAGATACTTGTTCTTCATCTGGTTCAGCAACTACCTGCTCAACAGAAGGCTCAATGACTAAGTCATTATTTGCTGCAACTCTATTAATAAATGTATACGTTGTTGCAATCATACCAATAAGTACCAATGGTAAAACCAATCTTCCAGGTTTAGGGTCTTCATTAAATGTATCCATGTTTACAGTTTATCAAAGATGTTAAGAATATCTTCAGTTATTGTTGCCCACTCAAAATTCTCTTTTTTTGTGATTGTTATAAATCCTGGACCAACAAAAACTGAAGAAATACCCTCTACTTTACCTAGAGATTTAGAGATATCCTCGCTTTTTGGATCAAATAATATTTTTTTTGCATTTGGATTTGGTGTATCAATTAATTCCATAATTAATATTTATTTTAATATAAATATTATTAATATATGACAGTATGTATTATCAAAATTTTAATAAAGAAATCTCCGAAATAAGTTTTCAGAAAAAGTATTTATACAGTATTTTTAGTTTGTATTTATTCTCAATAGGCACAACAATACTTGGTTATTCTATGTATCTACTTTTGGAGTCATTAGGCTTAGTGACAAAATCAGTAATTACTTGGAACGCGCAGGGTCTTTTCTGGTTTCTTATTTTTTTCTGTCTGTCATTATTTATTTTATTTATACCTATAGAGTTTCTAAATATATTTAAAATTTATAACCTAACTTTCAAAGATTTAATAGTAAACATAATTTTGGTAATATTTATTTCTTTGATCTCACTTGTATTTTTTCAGTTTTTTTTAAATCCATCGAATTTAGTTTTAAATGGTCTAGTTGATATTGGGAAAGCAGTTTCTTTTTCAGGGTTTATTGCAATTCCGTTAATTTTATTTTTACAGCATAACTTAAAAAGAACAGTTGGTTTTTCAGACGACCTATCTTATACTTTAACTTATTTTCTTTGGGTTTTATCTACACAGTTATTTCTTTAAGATTACATTTTTTCTACTGGTTTTATGCCTAAACACTCCATTAGCAAAACTGAATGAGAAATAAAATATTCTGAAATTTTTAATTTGTTAAATTTTACTGTTTCCTTTTTATTTTCCAATATATTTTCATTTTGGTACATCGAATTGAATAAATTCGATAATTCATAAAGATAATCAGCTAAATAATGTGGCTCGTTATTTTCTAATGCCAAATTGAAATAATATTCAAATTTTATAAATCCTCTAATGAGATCTAGATCACTTTTATCGAATTCAGAAATAACTATATTTATATTACTTGTATTTACAGAAGAACTTTTCAATAATTTTTTTGCCCTTACCAATGCATACTGAACATATATACCAGTTTTCCCACTAATGTTTGTAAATTTATCTAAATCAAATTTATAGTCAGTCTTTCTATTTGTTTTAAGATCACTAAAAGTTAAAACAGTATTTGAAAGTAAATTATTCGTATCACTATCTAGGTCATTATTAATTTTTTTTATTTGTGATGAAGTTTCTTTAAAGAGATCTATTAACTTTTTAGCATCTCCTTCTCTAGTCTTATATGGGTTTCCATTTGAGTCATTAATTGTTCCAAATGCAATATGTTGATATTCTTCATCACCAAAGCCAAAGTAATTTAGAGATTTAATTAGTTGTTCAAAATGTAAATTTTGCCTTTTATCAACGATATAAAGAGTTTTATCAATTTTGTTTTGTTTTATTCTGTTTAGGACGGTCGCTAGGTCAGTAGTCAAGTACAGATAAGACCCATCTGATTTAGTTATCAGTATTTTGGGTTCAGAAATAAAATTCGACACATATGCTCCACCTTCAAGTGATATCTTTCCATCACTTTCAAGTTTTTGAATCATCTCTGGTATTAGGTGATTAACATCACTTTCGCCCATCCACAAATCAAACGTGTGGTTAAGTACTTTTAACGTGTCTTTTATAGATTCAATTGAGATTTTCTTTAATTTTTTCCATTTTTTAACAACTTTCGAATCATCTTCATTAAGCTTTTTGTTATTTGCTTGAGCTAGCTCTTTAAATTTAGCATCTTTTAAATAAAGCTTAGAAGCTTCAGGGTAAATTTTTTCTAGATCACCTATATTTATATTCCCAATATCTATATCTTTATCATCAATGTAAGTAATTATCTGTGCAACTGGCATGCCCCAATCGCCCATATGTATATCACTTAAAACATTGTGACCTGCCAATCTATATATATTATATAAGCTTCTCCCAATATTTAGAGATCTCAGATGGCCTACATGAAGCGGTTTACCAATATTTGGTCCTCCATAATCAAGAAGAACTGTTTTGGGAGATCTAGTTTTTATATATTTTTTTATTTTGTCAAAGTTATTAGCAAATTTTTCAATATCAATTTCTAAATTTACAAAATAGGTGTCAGTAATTTCAAAACTTTTAATAAAAATCTCATTATCAATTATTTCAGAAAAAGAATTCTTAATATTGTTTATATCTTTATGATTCTGGAATTTTACTAAATTATTTATTTGAAAATCAAAATTTGGATTATTTGAAATTCTTAACACAATTGATTCCATATCAACTTGCTTTTTAAGCTCATTTTCTAGATTGTTAATTAAGTTTAATAGTTGGTACATTTATTTATTTAAATATTGTTTTATAAAGTAGATTATAAATAAAAAATTATCAATCAAATAGCGTCTAAGTAATCTTTTTGGTTCTTGTATCAATCTAAGTACCCACTCTAACCCAAGATTAGCTATCCATTCAGGGGCTTTAATTTTCGTTTTTGCAACCCATTCAAAAACAGCGCCAATACCTACAAGATTTGAAGAAATTTCATATTTACTTTTAAGTTCATATATAAATTCTTCCTGCTTGGGGAATCCCAATGATACCCAAACTACATCTGCATTTTTATTTATTAAGTCTGTAACATACTGTTCTTCAGTTAATTCTTGATAAGTTTTGATTGGTGGACAAAAAAATCCTGCGATTCTTATCTCGGGATAAATTATTTTTAGATTTTGAATCATTAGATCTACAACCTTGAAATTACTTCCATAAAAATAATGAGTTAGACCTTGACTGATTCCGTTCTCAATTGTTTTATGAAAAATATTAAATCCATCAACTCTATCTTGAGCATTCTTATATAAAATTTTAGATGATTTTGCAACGGGAAATCCATCTGGAACTTTGATATCAAATGAATTTATTTTATTTTGAATTGTTGGATCGTTATATGATCTTACAAGGGTATTTGAGTTACAAATTGCTACTGTTCTTGACTTTTCATTTTTTAAAAAAGTTGCAACATTTTCAACATTTGTTGTTGAAATCATTGTTTTTAGAACTAATACACTATTCATTAATGAATCTATTATATAAATAAAAATATGAAAATAAGATATTTTTTAATTCATCTTGCGCCTGTAGCTTAACTGGATAGAGCATCTGACTTCGGATCAGAGGGTTGGGGGTTCGAATCCCTCCAGGCGCACTAAGTAAGTATAAATTTGATTATTTTTTTAGTTCTTAAATCTAAAGTAATTTCATTTAGCAAGTTTTTGTCTATTTGATTTGTATCCTCAATTTTATTAAGGGCTTTTTTAAAACTTTCAGAATCATTATTTTTATAGAAAACAATATTGTCTGAAAACGGCAATCCTTTGTGCGCAGGAAAATCTACTGCTAATACTTTTAATCCACCATACAAGTATTCAAAATATTTAAGTGGAGAGGTGTGGTGTGTCGAATGCTTATTATTATGTGAATTAATAAGCAGTCCAATCTCAGATGAATCTAAATATTTTATGGCCTCTTTTCTTGAGACATGCTCTAAAACATCTATATTCTGACTTAAAGAATTATCACTAACGTACTTACGCAGATTTTTAACTGATATATTATTACCACCAACAATTTTAAGATTGAAATTATGTTTAATTTCCTCAATTTTGAAACAATCAATAATAAATTTTAAATTTCTATCAGAGTTAAATCTTTCAACATTACCAAGAAATAAAATTTGCCCCTTTCTTTTATTTGGTTTTGTACGAAACAACTCACCATCGACTGCATTTGGAACAACAATTAGCCGTAATTTTTGTTCAGGGTTATTAATTTCTGAATCTATTAATAATTGTGAATTCAGGAAAATAATTTTTGAGTTTTGCTTCTTTATTGCTTTTTTCAATATCCATTTTCTTATTTTCGTTAATTGATGGCATTCAAAAACAACAGGCAAGTCCTTCCTTGATAGGAAATAAAAAATCCAATCTGATCTTGTAAAGTTAATTGAATCTTGACTATTAAATTTTTTTGAAATTTTCCAGGACCATAAGAAATGACTAATTAGAAATAAATATTTTTCTAAAATCGAAATTTTTCCAAATGGTAGGTTATGATCTTCGCCGTTAATTATTAAATCATCTGATATTGGATAATAATTTTTTAATATCTTTTTCTCAGAAGTGCTATTATTTTCTCGTAGTGGGAACGAAAGCTCTACATCAAAACCATTTTTCTCAAAATATTTAATGTTATCCATAGTCTGAATAGTGTTTGCTTTTATAGATGGAAAAGTTTGATAGGTTATATAGTTTATTTTATTATTATTTATATTCATTGTTGTTTTTATTTAATGATATCAAACAAAATAGGTACAAAATAAATGAATGTAAATAAAGCATTGAATCACTTTTTAAAAAATTTATGGTCAAAAATATCAATAATGCAGTCAGTATTGAATTTTTTTTATAATTTTTATATATTGTCTTGAAAATAAATGCAACAATCAATGTAACGCCTATGATTCCACTATAAACTAAGAGATCTAACAAAGACGAGTGGGGTAGGAACAGTG
Source organism: Candidatus Actinomarina sp. (assembly GCA_045563315.1). GTDB lineage: Bacteria > Actinomycetota > Acidimicrobiia > Actinomarinales > Actinomarinaceae > Actinomarina. Next base: position 9,225 of record JBJKUD010000005.1, read on the forward strand.
ATTGGATTTTTTCAAGTGGTACATCTAATCTAACCCCATGCTTACTTAAATAGCTGTTCATCTGAAAAGGTCCAACACCAAAGAAAAATTCTGTAAATGAAGGACTATATTTTGCAATAAATATCCCCCACATCTCTGTTCTGTTGATTAACAGAGATGTGGCAGATAATACGGCCACTAAGTTTGGAATCAATGGAATGTTTACACCTTCAGTTAAAAGTCTTACAACAAATAAGTATGAGGTAGAAGCATTATTTTTATTGACATCATCAATGATTATTGATCTTAAATCACGTTCTTTCATCTTTTTTTCCACCTCAAGATAGCTTTTATACGTATCATTTGATGGATAAAAATCTTGATGCAGAGCTGCTTCGTAAACAAGTTCAGTACTCAGATATTCATAAGATTTATTTTGGACATAAAAAGTAGATCCAATAAGTAAAATTAATAGAAACCCCATTGTTAAGATTTTTTTCTTATCTTTAAAATATTTAGATTCTGATAAAAATACATAGAGCAAAATAATAAAAATAGACACAAATGCAGCAAAATTATTAGACCTATAAAGTCCGTAAATTGGACCTAACAAAAGTATTGAGAAAACATTTTTTTCAACATAATTTTTTTTTATAGCAACAAGAAAGAAAAGCAAAATTGTAAATGCATAAAATTCTCCTACTGCTTCTGCACTTGAAGAAAACCCTCTCCATGTATTACCAGCAATACTTTCAAAACTTCTCATCCCTCTTTTGTTTTGTCCAAAAATATAAAAATTAAGAAAATTCATTATTGCGGATTTTGAACCAACAAAGCCAAAAAACACTATAAGCAAAGAACTAATAATTGAATTTTTTTTGAAAAGACCTAGATCAAAATTTTCTTTAGACTCATTTATAATAAAAGTTAATCCCTTGATTAAAAAATAAAGACCTATTATCCAAAATATTTGTGAAGGATAATTATATTCTGAGTTTGTAAATCCTCTTAATTTGTCACCATCAAAAAAATAATCATTATCTGAGACATTAAAAATCCAAATGATTCCAAAAAGTGAGTAAATAAAATCAAAATATCTAAATGCCCTTTTTTCAAATACCTCAATAAGTCCAAAAAAACATAAAACGATCATATAAAAATTTAAATTCATTCCTGAGAATGTTCCAACAATTAAAAAGATAAATGGAATATAATTTGCAATATTGTTTAATCTATTTACGAATAAATCAACAAACACAAAAACTAAAAGCATAAAGAAAATAAATTTTGCAATCAAATAATAATTTTCAAAATTTACAATATTTGAATGCAAAATATTTGATCGTTTATAAAACCTATTTTCCCCAATAAATTGTAAAATAAAAATAAAGGGTAAAAGAAGCGCATACCTGTAATTAATTTTTTCATTTTTAATGGTTTTTGGAATAAACATAAATAAAATTAACCAAATACTCGATTGCATTAATAAATTGATGGATGTATTAGTTCCTATAGAAACTAAATATCTGTCATTTACTTTATCTAACCCTGTGATTTTTCCAAAACAGTTAATATCTGCGTAGTCATTGTTGTTGTAATACAATTCAAGGCTATTATTATTATTTTTTATCAGAAATTCTAAAAGAGAAATCTTGCAAGTAGTTGATTGATAATATCCCACAGTCGAATCATCTAGTGTTTTTGCCTTTATGTCATCGTTAGAGTCGTATAAGCTAAATGGAATAAAAATTATCAATATCATTAAGACTGCATATAAAGATTTAATTTTCATTTTTACTTAATCTTTTTAGCAATAATTTAGTTGTTGTATATGCAACGGTTATTCCAAAGACTATAAATAAATAGATTAAATCACCAGAAAAAATTGCTGTAGAATTTCTACCCCAACCTCCTGAAACATAATGGGCGCATTCAATCCAAGAATTAACATTTATTATGTTATTGTCAACATCAAAGAGCCTTAAAGATTCAAAATTTGGATCATTTTGAAAAACAAAATTAGGATCGTTTCCTATTTCAATAAATTCTTCGCCAATAGGCTTAGTTCCACAATTTTCTTCCATTACTTTTATTTTTTCTTCCATAAATTTTTCTGTTAGTCAAAGTATATTATTAAAAAAATTTTCCAAGACAAATTTAAATTCTAAAAAATTTCATAAATATATTTAAAATTGATAAAATTTTAAGAATGAAAGCTGATCCTGGATATTTTGGTCCAAATTCAATGATGTGGAAAGTAAATAAAGAAATTACAGTCTTATTTGGTGGTGCAAGAGCATTACTAATGCATGCCGCCCATCCATTAATCGCGGCAGGAGCAAGGCAGACATCTTTTTATCAGAGAGATCCTTGGAAAAGATTAATAAGAACTTTATCCTTACAAAATTCAGTTACGTTTGGAACTATTGAAGAAGCTGATGATAGTGCCACGAGAATAAACAGGCTTCATGAAGTAATAAAAGGAAATGATAGTGTAACTGGAGGTTACTATGATGCATTAGATCACGAACAATTATTGTGGGTTCATGCTTGTTTACAAATATCATCGATCTATTTTTTTGAAAAAACAGTTAGAAAGCTTACAACTGATGAAAAAAATCAATACCATGTTGAAAATATGCTATCTGCAAAGCTAGTCTTAATTGATATTGACAGTATGCCAAAAACACATGAAGAACTCAAAAACTGGGTTACTGAGAAAAGTAAATCAGAGGGTTATCTTCAATTGACTGATGTTGCAGAAGATGTCCAAGACATTATTGCTGGTGGGCCTGTACCTAAGCACATAAAACCAATTTGGCCTTTTATTTCGTTTACAGCTTTTAACACACTTCCAGAAGAATTTAAAATTATATATGGTGTTAAGTCCACAAAGTTTAAAAAATTAATTTTGGGGTTCAATTTATCTTTATTAAAATTTACAAGACCATTTTTACCTCCATTTTTTAGATTGATTCCTCCAGCAAGATGGGCAAAACAAAGATTAACAAAAAACCCAAATCTAAAATTTAATGAAAAATCAGAATTATGAATTTGATAATATACTTTTAATATGAGTGATGAAAAAAAGCTAGAATCTGAAATGCTAAAAACATTGAAAGAGTCAAAAAAGGGATTGGAAAAAATATTAGTTGAATCTAAAAATATTGACAATTTTAATAATGAAAAAAAATCACTACTAGAAGTTACAAAAGAAATTGAATCTGTATTAAATAAACTTAAAATGCTTGAGTTCTCAGAAGAAGAATAGGATAAACTTAGTTTTTTTTTAGATTAATATTAAATATCAGGGTCGGTAGCTCAATCGGCAGAGCAGGAGCCTTTTAAGCTCAAGGTCGTGGGTTCGATTCCCACCCGACCCACTTAAACTCCTTTTACTTTCTTATTAAACAGCGAAAACGGTGTTTTAAATATTATTTTTAAATCTAAAAATAATGACCAATTTTCAATATATTCAATGTCATATTTGTACCAAGTTTCGAATTCAGATGTATTTCTTTCATTTATTTGTAGTAATCCAGTTATGCCAGGCATAACATTCAATCTTCTCATGTACGCCTCATTAAATAATTTTGTATCTTCATCAAACAATGGCCTCGGACCTACAACTGACATTTCTCCACGCAATACATTAAAGAATTGTGGCAATTCATCCAAACTGTAGTTTCTTAAAAATTTTGCACCATTTATAATTCTTGGGTCATCTTCAATTTTAAAAATTGCTTTATCATTTTTATTTAAATCTTCCATTTTCTCTCTGAGATTATGAGAGTCTTTTTTCATTGTTCTGAATTTATACATTTTAAATTGTTTTCCATGAAGACCTACTCTGTTTTGTTTTAAGATTACATTTGACCCATCTAAGAACACTAGATACAAGTAAACAAATAAAAATATCGGCGATAAAACAACTAGTAAAAATATTGTAAGAACAATATCAAGTAGTCTTTTTAGAATATACTTTGAACCATATTGAATATCATTATTGAAATAGGTCAGATAGTAATTTGAAATTTCTTCAGTTCTTTTCAAAAAATATGTATTAAAAACTATATCTTTTTTCGAGATAATAAGAACTTTCTTGTTAAGTTCAATTAAGTATTTTTCAAGAGCAGGACTTATTTTACTTTTTTCATTTAAATTTATAACAATTAAATTTAAATTAATTTCTTTATTTATGGAATCAATTTTTTTGATGATCTGTTCTGTGTCGTCAAAATTAATATTTTCATAGTCACCTATATTTTTTCTGAATGTCATTATTCTTAAGTTTCTAAAGATTGAGTCTTTTTCAAGATTGAAAGAAATAAAGTTTTCATTAGTTACTGATCTTCCCAGAACTGAAGATATGTATTCGCTATTTCTAAATAACAAAAGTATTGCAGGAATAATGAAAGTGAAAATAACTAAGTTGCCTCTTGAAATAAGGCTAGATATTCTAAAGATTGTTATGAATATAAAGAATGAGCTGGTCCATAAAAGATAAATGGAAATATATTCATCCAAATAGCTTCTATCAAGTGAATAACTTAATTCATTAACGTATGTATAAAACTTTGTTGAATAAAGAATAATCATAAAAACAACAATAAAAAAAGCAACAAAGTACTCAACTTCTGTATAACTTTCGGGCACGAAGCTAAAAAACCTATTTCTGTCTTCCCATAGGTTGTTGTTTATTTGCATTCGAAAGCTATTTCCTGCACATGGTTCACAATATTCTGTTGAAATTAAAAAACGGTTAAAGTAAAAAATTGATGTATATGTTAAAAGAATTTGTAGGAACAAAAATCTTACAGAGTATTTGGCTAAACTCGTTAATTTCATATTTCTATATTATTGTACTGAAAACTATTGGTTTCATTTTTTTTAGGATTATAATCTTACCTATTGTTATGGGGGCGTGGTAAAGTCTGGAGTTTACGCCTGCCTGTCACGCAGGAGGTCGCGGGTTCGAATCCCGTCGTCCCCGCAAGAGGCCAGATAGCTCAGTCGGTAGAGCACTTGTCTGAAAA
>JBJKUD010000006.1:0-13520 GCA_045563315.1 Candidatus Actinomarina sp.
CCAAAAACTTTCCAATTTGTTTAAATGCTGAGATAGTTTCAGGCATTGTTACGTCAATATGGAATACGTGATACATTCCTTCCCATTCATAATATTCATGAATACAATTGTCTCTTTCTAACGCTTCTTTTAAAGTTCTAGAATCAGACAATAACAACTCTTCTGTTCCTACCTGAATCATAATTGGAGGACTGTTTTCATAGTTTCCTTTAATAGGAAAAATTAAAGGATTATCATTATCAGCATCTTCTTCCTTTAAATATCCATCATAAAGATGATCATTGTTTTCCCAGATTCTTTTAATCATTGGTCCCAAAAGAATGTCTCGGTCAGCCATTTCTAAATTATACGTATCTCCTGTTCCTGCCGGATCCGCCCATGGAGAGAGTAATGCCAGTGCATTTGGTAATTCTTTTCCTTCTTCCTTAAGTTTTAGCATAGTAATAAGAGCTAAATTTCCTCCAGCTGAATCTCCTCCCATTGAAATCTGATCAGCAGAATACCCATAATCACCAATTAAAGCTTCAAATGTTTTTACACCATCTTCTAACTGGGCTGGATATTTATGTTCTGGTCCTAGTCGATAATCAGGGACGAATACAGTTGTTTGAGTTATATCAGCTAAATAACTTACTAAGGAAAAATGAGATTTTGGGCTACCCATTGAGTAACCTCCTCCGTGATAGTAGAGCAAAATTCTGGTTGGGTCTGATTTGGGTGTAGACACTTTTAAAGTTTTAATCCCTCCGAGTTCAATTTCTTCTTTAATAGTTCCCTCAACCTTTGGTCCGATTATCCCCTGAAGGTCTATAAACCAGCGAAAGAAAGATCTTCGTCTTTTACTCATAACGTTTGGGTTTTTATACATTGAAGATATAAATCCTGAGTACGATTTGTATTTATTTATACTTTTTTTTGCTTCATCGCTTAACATATAATTTAATAATAAAGAGAATTGTTTTAAGTTGCAGAATATTTTTCAGATAAGACTTTTTTTAGTTGATCTAAATCTTCTACAATATCCTTGCCATAATTAAATATTCCCCAAACAAAATTATTTATTGGTTTAATATTGTTGGCGTTTACTCCGATTAATTTTTTTGAAGCTTTGTAAGCATATCCGATCTCTGCAGCAGTACCAGAATCAACATCTCTACCTGTTAGAAGTGCAACCACTAAATCAGCTGGCTCTAAGTATTCCATATCTACATCAAAGACTTTGACTTTTTTTTCGTGTGTAAAATCACCAGTAACCAATCCAGCATCTCGATGAGGAAGGAATGTATTAAATCCAAAACTTTCAACTATTTCGGCAATTTTTACAAGATATTCTCTTTCGTGATCATCAAATAAAGGGCCGGCTATGTAGGCTTGTTTCATAAATCCATTCTATTTAAAAAATCTTTAATTTCTACTAGGCCCTTATAATTTAAAATATTATCTGACATTGAGTTAATGCTGTCTAAAATATTTTTACTCCAAACTTCTTTTAGAGGCAATACATCTATTTTTATAAAAAAAATACTCGTATCATCATCTATTGGTGCTGATGTTTGTGTTTCTACTCTAAAATATAAATTTTCGAAATTAGATATAGATGGTTTATTAATCTCAGTAAATTCACTTAAGTTATTGTTAGTTGTTATTGTCCAAACCCACCTCTTGATTTCCTGTTTCGTCATATATTGTGACAACTTATCACTTGCCTCAATTAGTTGTTCACTATCGGCTATTGGTTGATGAATTTTAGATAATGGTTTACCAAGTTTATCCATCGGTTTCCATCCACTAGGAAAACAAACTGAGACTACTTCCATATTTCCAAGATGCATTATTGAAAAATCTTCTTCAAAGCATAGAGTTGTTTCATAGAGTGAAAAATTTTTATTAAGTTCGCAATAGCTCAAGAATTTATCAAGTAAATTTTTTTCTTCTGAAAGTTTTGTTTGTCCATATAATTTATCACCAAATAACTCTAATTGTTTTTGCTTTTCTAATATGTAAGTCTGATCAGGAGTTTTACTAAAAATTGGGCCGTGATGACGAGACATTGTTGGTTTATTTGTAAATGGTGTTTTAACAAAATTTATATTCATTAATATTGATTTTAGGGTTAAAAGGAAAAATTTGAAAAAAGTAGGCATTCTTCTCATCCACGGGCTTTGGGAGCATAAAGGAAGACATGATGTGAATGCGTCATGGTTTAAAAACTTAAATATAGAACCGTTTCTTGTCGATTTACCAGGGCATGGAAAAAATGTAGATGTATTTGGTCACATTGAACAATGGGAGGAAGTAGAAAATTCTATAGTAGAAGCATATAAATTGATGGAGTCTTATGATGTAAAAATTGTGTTTGGTATATCCTTTGGTGGCCAAGTAGCTTTGCATTGTGTATTAAAAAATATTATCGATCCTGATTTTTTAATATTGTCCGCCCCAAGCCTAGGAGACAATTATCCACAATTTATAAAGACCCTGTCCAAGTCAATATCAAAATTCTTTCCTAAGTTAAGAATTCCTTCTTCAGCTAACAAAAGAAATTTATCCACAGATGTTGAAGTTGTAAAAGATTATTTTAATGATCCACTTGTTTTCAGATCAATAAGTGCAAAATTTGGAAATGAAACTATTGAGTCACAAAAGTTTGTAAACGAAAATATTTCAAATTTAGAAACACCTACATTGTATCTTCATGGAGATAAAGATAGTATTGTTCCAATTTCTTCTGGAGATAAATTGTCAAGATTAGCAAATGTAAAATTTATAACTGTATTTAACTCCAAACATGAAATTTTAAATCAAGATACTAGACCATTTGTATTAAGTGAAATTCATCAGTGGCTTGTAGAAGAAAAAATTATTTAATATTTCTTATTGCAACTTGTTTGCATTAACTAAATTAAATTTTATACTTTTTATATGCACGTACCTGATGGTTTTATAAATGCTCCAGTTTCTGCCGCATCTGGTTTGATAAGCTTGGGGACTATATGGGCATATATTAGAAATGCTAAGAATTTAGTAGCTGATCGTTTGATTGCACTTACTGGAATGATGTCAGCATTAATTTTTGTATTACAAATGATTAATTTCCCAATAGCAGCCGGAACCAGTGGTCATCTTTTAGGTGGCGCGTTAGCAGTTGTAGTTTTAGGACCTAGTCTTGGAATTATATGTATATCAATAGTTGTTGTAATTCAGTCATTGCTATTCGCCGATGGTGGTTTAAGTGCACTAGGAGTTAACTTACTAAATATGGCAGTAGTTACTTCTCTTATTGGATGGATAACAATATCTGCATGGAAAAAATTATTTGGTGAAAGTTACTCTTCGACAATTTCAGGATCATTCATAGCTGGTTTATTATCTGTTGTATTTTCCTCAATTGCATTTGTTCTTGAATATTCTTTAGGAGGAACAGTAGCAGTACCTCTTGGAAGTGTATTAATAGCAATGGTCTCAAGCCATTTATTAATTGGTGTAGGCGAGGGAATCATTACTGCTTTGATTGTTTCTTTACTTTTAAGAGTTAGATCTGATTTAGTTTATGTAAATAAGAATACCGAGCAGAGCAACAAAGTAACGTCATTCTATGGATTATTTATACTATTAATTTTAGTTCTCACTTTAATTACTCCTTACGCCTCTTCGTCTCCTGATGGTCTTGAGTCTGTAGCTGAATCATTTGGCTTTAATGAAGATGCAGGAATTGTTTTATTTCTAGAGGATTACGGTATAGAGAATATAAATAATAACTTCTTGTCTACAGTTTTGAGTGCGGTTTTAGGAATAGTTGTAATCGTTGGACTATTTAACATTTTTATAAAAGTTAAAAACCGAAATTAAAGTGGGAAAAAAAAGATAATTTTTTTTTGAAAAAAATTTATTTTCAGTGTATTTTTATATTAACTTTTTGTGAAGAAAGTCTTTATAGATAATCATTACAAGAAGAAAAAGAGATAGCCCTTGAAGCAAGTGAGTTTTGGCAACAAAACAAGCGGAGTATTCAAGGGTTTTCTCATTTTAAAATGTGTTTTCTTAGTATTTACGTTCTGTTTAAAAAAAGTATTCATAATTAACTGATAATTAAACAATTCCTGTTCAATTAGTACGTATACAAAACTCCCCAGTTCTCACTGGGGTGTTCCCAAAACAACTTTCTATTAGAATTTTGATATGACTAAAAATCAAGATCTCTTATTGCTACATAAAGAGTGTAGAAAGTGTAAGTCTTGCGAACTTTCTAAAACTAGAAATAATGTTGTTGTAGCAAAGGGAAATTCTAAAGCTAAGATTTTAATAATTGGAGAAGGACCTGGAGAGCAAGAAGATATTACAGGATTTCCTTTTGTTGGAAGAGCTGGAAAAATGCTTGATTCAGCATTAATGTCTGTTGAAATTGACCCTTTGGAGGATTGTTATATTACAAATATTGTTAAGTGTAGGCCTCCTCAAAATCGGAAGCCTCTTTCAAATGAAATAAATTCATGTATGCCTTGGCTAGAAAAACAAATTAACTATTTAAGTCCGAAAATTATAATTTTGGCAGGATCAACATCAGTAGAGGCTTTTCTCAATATTAAAAAACCAATTTCCAAAATGAGAGGTGAATGGATAATAGAGGACAATATCAAAATAATGCCCATTTTTCATCCATCATATCTTTTAAGAAGCCCTTCAAAAGAGCCAGGGAAACCAAAATGGTTGACCTGGCAAGATTTAAAAAAAGTTAAAACTGCTTTTGATAATCTTTAGTTTGAAAACTCGTCTTTTGTTGTAAGTAATAAAGATACAAAAATAAAAATACTACAAATCAAAAGGTTTCTATTGAATGTTTCACCTAAAAATATAACTCCAGCTGTAACTCCAACGACTGGTACTAAATAATCAATAGTTGCAACTTGTAATGCACTAACTCTCTGAATTAACCATGTAAAAGATAGAAATGCTCCAAGATTGCACACAACCAATGCTCCAAGTCTTATCAACTGTGAAATATTTAATATATCAATTCCCACTCCGGAAATTAAATATGTTAAAAAGGTAAGAATTATTACAAGTGGATATTGATAAGTTAGCCAACTACTAACTTTGTACTTAGGAGCAAATTTTCTGTTTAGAACAGTTGCGAGGGCAATGCACTGAACTCCTAAGAAGGCCAAGGTGCCTCCTAAGAAAATATTTCCTTGATTCAATAACCCTGTTTCCTGGGAAATAAATAAATAAGCTATTCCAGAAAACCCAATAAATACTGATAAATATTTAAGTTTTGAAATTTTTTCTTCTTTTAAAATTAGTTTTACCCACATAACGGTAAAAATTGGGGCAGAACTAATCATTAAAGTTACCAATCCAGATGAGATGTATTGAAGAGAAAAAATAAAAGCCCAACTTACAAAAAAGATTGAGGCTAAACCAGTAAAAGAGGCTTCTTTTAAAAGCTGTTTGTTAAATTTTTCTTTATTAAAAATCACATAATAAAAGAAAAGTAAAGTACCAATAATTGATACTCTGGCCGTTACCAAAAAGATTTCATTTAATCCTTCTATAAGCAAGCTTCGGACAATTACATTGCCGGAACCCCACATAATGCCTGCAGTTAAAACTGCTCCGATAGTTTTAATAAATGATGGTCTATTGTTAGTTTGATTATTATTAACCATCCTTGAAATACTAATGATAAATTAAAAATAGACTAGAATCGTATTAACGGGAGCAAAATGCTGAGAGGGTGTAAAAACCGACCGTCTGAACCTGTTAGGTAATTCTAACGAAGGGATTTTCGGAACTCTTATCCCATTTATGAAATGAGGTAGTTGTGCAGTTGGATACAAACGTTTTAATTAATTACATATTTATATTCTTTATACTTTTCCTTTTTCTTGTCTTAACAAGAAGACTGACAAACAAAACAGAAGATAAAAATTATTTTGTTATGCTAAATTCTCAAAAGACCTTTAATCTATCCCTGAGTTTTTATGCAAGTGGTATGGGTTTGTGGATTATTGCGTCTCCAGCGGAAGTTGGATGGTATGGATTAGGTTTTGATGTTATCGGTTATGCAATTTCTGCCGCTACCCCTTTCGTATTGTTGTATTTTGTAGGCCCACGTATTGTTCAAACAGTTCCCGACAAAGCAACCCTACCTCAATATATAAACCAACAATATGGAAATTTTGCTCAAGTTTTTGTCTCAATAATTGCAACCATTTACATGTCAGCTTTTCTGATTGCTGAATTCGCATCAATAAATTTTTTGTTTCCAGAAATATCAAAGACTTCTGGCTTAATTGTTTGTACAGCGATAGCAATCGTAACTTTTCTTTACTTGAATATTTCAGGCTTTAAAGCATCACTCGTCACTGATAGATTTCAAGGTTTATCAATAATTGCACTTCTAGTTATAGTTTTAGTTTTGTGGATAAGTCAAAATGGAATTAGCAACATCATCCAGGCCTCTTACGATGGAGGATTAAATACATTTACATTTGCAAGTTTTAAATCTGCTCTTGCTGTAATTCTTGCAGTAACTGCAGCAGAAATATTCTCTCAAGGTTATTGGCAAAGAACATACTCGGCGATTGATGAGAATGTTATCAAAAAGTCATCTATTTATGCTGGATTGGGTTGTTTTGTAACTGTACTCATTCTTGGAATTGCAGGTTCAGCTGGAGCAGGTTTTGGAATTGAAAATCCTTCTCTAAGTTTCATCCAACAGATTGAGCTTAATACCCTGTCAAGAATTCTTGTAATTGGATTATGTACTATGCTTGTTGCATCAAGTATTGATACTCTTCAAAGTGCAATATCTTCTACAATGGCTTTAGATCTTGTAAAAAGAGGTGTGTCTGAAGCAAAAATAATAACACTTATAATTACTTTTGGCTCTTTGGGATTATCTTTCTATGTAACAAATATATTTTCAGTATTTTTGTTTGCTGACCTTTTGGCTGTGTGTTTGGTCTTCCCTGCGTTTTATAAAATTAAATCTAGAAAAACAAGTCAAGGTATAGTAATTCCCACATCTTTGGGCTTCGTTTCATCAGTGTTGTATAGGTTTTATTTTATTGATTTAGATCTAAATCCAGGTGGAATATTTATACCAACTGATCTTTATGGACTTGCAGACCTAAACACATTTGGTGTAGGGTTTATTTTTTCAATCATTGGTACTCTTGCTTACAACAGAATAAAATAGTACATAGAAAATTTAAATGAAGCCAAAAAATATATCTGATTTTGTGAGCCTGTCTGACTTAAGTAACAATAACGCAGACTTGTTACTTAAGACAACGAAAATGAACCTGAATAAAAATTCGTACGAGTCTTCAATATGGAAATTCTCGCAAAATCAATGGAGAGTGCTAAAACAATCATCATATTGGAATTTTTCAGCACCAAAGTACTCAAACAGTAAAAAATCATTTGCATTTATCAAAACCCCGAAAACTAGTGAAATTTTGGACAAATTAGAAAAGAAAAGAAAATTAGAAAAAAATAAACTTATTTTTAGAAGCAGTGGAAAAGAAAAGATATTATTTGAAACTGATGATTCTATTGTGAATTATTTATGGAGTTTAGACGATGAATTTATTTACGTAATAACTAAAGAATGGTCTAGTGAATATAAAAATATTGAAAATAAAACAGACCATCCATTAGAGATTGATAAATTACCTTTTCGATTTGATACCACAGGAGTTATCTACAATAAAAGATTTCATATTTATAAAGTAAAAACTTCTACCGGTAAAAATCATAAAATTATAGATGGAGATAAAGAACTCTTTCTCTCAATATCATCTCTTGTGGAACTTGACTCTGATATGTATTTTATAGCTAGCAAACATAATCAAGATGGAACGATGCTTGAAGATCAAATTATAAAGTTTTCAAATTCACAATTAACAGTTCTAAATTCCGGTGGTATGTGGAGCCAATTATTTTCCTATCAAAATAATTTATACGGTGTCGGTCTTGAAAAGAGATTTGATTGGCCAACAAATATTGGTATTTTCAAATTTAACAAAAGGGGTATTGCTAACAAAGTTAGTAATTTTATTGATAGAGGTGTAGTCAAAACAAAAGTTAGTGATAACAAAGTTTATGTTTTGTATGAAGATTCTGGAAAACAAAGTCTGCTTAAAACTGATTTTGAAAGTTTTGAGGTTTTATATAATAAAGAACTTTTAATCTCTGATTTCTGTGTTAATGGTGAAGATATTTATGCTCTTGTAAGTTTATTCGACAAAAAAGATGAAATATATTTAATTAGAAACGATGAGGATGAAAAATTTTCAGCCTTTAATAAAAATTTTCATAACAAAGTACCTACTCATAATTGTGTATATGAAAGATTTGAAACTGGAAAATCTCAAATCGATACTTGGGGAATACTTGTAGATATCAATAGACCTACTTTGCTAAACATACACGGTGGTCCTGCAAGTCAATATGGATTTGGATTTTTTGATGAGTTTCAGGTTTTCGCATCAGCTGGTTTCAATGTTGTAGCTTGTAATCCTCGTGGTTCATCAGGCAGAGGACATAAATTTGTTAGAGACGTTTGTGGAAACAAATGGGGAGAGAATGACACTTATGACGTAATTAAAAGCTTTGAAATGATGGTAAAAAAGCTTGGAATAAAAAATAAAAACTATGGAATTATGGGAGGTTCATATGGTGGTTTTATGACTTCTTGGGTAATTAGTCATTATCCAAAAATGTTTAAATCTGCTGTTGTCGAGAGAGCTCTATTGAATTGGGAGACTATGGTGGGAACTTCAGATATCGGAATTGGATTTCCAGAAATGTATCTTTTGGATGACATGAAAAATAATTTGAAATTATATAGAAAGAAAAGTCCAATCACCTATGCAAACAATATTGTTACCCCAACACTAATAATTCATTCAGAAAAAGATTACAGATGCCCAATTGAACAGGCTGAGCAGTTATTTTCAAACCTTAAAAGGAGAGGTATTCCATCATCCATGATAAGGTTTCCAGATGAAAGTCATGAACTTTCTAGATCTGGAAAACCAGAACATAGAGTTCAAAGATTTGATTCAATTGTCAATTGGCATGAAAAACAACTTAGCTAAACAAAATAAACTCAAAAATTTAATTAAAGTAAATATCAGGTATTCATGAATAATGAAATTGTTAATCCATCAAAAGGTAAAGAGCTAAGAGATTTAGCTCGTTCTAATCCAGAAAAAGCTTATAAGTATCTTGAAGAAAACAAACAACTATGGATTCAAATAGCCACTAAAGATCCTTTCGATTCTGCGGATGTACTTGAAGAATTTGAACCTACTGATGCGGGAAGATTAATTACTGAGCTTCCAACCTTAATAGCGGTTAAAATTTTTGAATCCCTTCGTCCACGTGCAATTATTGAAATTGTTGAATCTTTGGATGACACAGATGTTGAGGAGATTTTCAAACAAATGGATACCGAAGATGTTGTTGATGTTTTAGAAAGATCTACTGATGATGAAACTGATGAAATTTTAGAAATTTTAGACAAATCTACAAAACTAAATATAGATAGAAGGCTGTCTTACCCAGAAGACTCTGTAGGAAGACAGATGTCTGAAGAAGTAGCAAAAATATCAACTGGATTAACTGTTAAAGATGCTTTGAAAGAACTTAAATCACTTCACAATAATGTTGAAGATTTAATTTATGTATATTCAGTAGATAAAGAAAATAGACTTACAGGGGTGATTTCTTTTAGAGAAATTGTCTTTGCAAATGAAGACGACTTAATCAAAAATGTAATGATTCAAGATCCAGTATTTGTAAATCCTTCATCTGATCAAGAGGAGGCGGCAGGTTTAATTAGACAATATGAACTATTGGCTCTCCCAGTAATTGATAAAGATAATAAATTGGTCGGTCAAATAACAATAAATTCGGCACTAGATGTTATACAAACAGAAATTGCTGAAGATTTTTCTCAATCATTTGGTGCGGGTGCTGAAGAAACAATTTTTACTCCTATTCAAAAATCAATACGGTCTCGACTTCCATGGATAGCAATAAATATGGTCCTCGCTTTTATTGTTTCGTTTTTGATATTCCAATTTGAGGAAACAATTACCAGTAACGTTTTACTAGCTGCTTTGATGCCAGTAGTTGCATTGATTGGTGGAAATTCTGGTGCTCAGTCTTTAGCAATTGTAATAAGAGCTTTGGCGAGAAATGACGTTTCTGAGGCAAGAGTTCTTGATGTAATTGGAAAACAAACACTGATTGGAATCATAAATGGTATCTTGGTTGGCACTTTTTCATTTCTTATATTGAGCTTTGTTGGTTTAGGCGATTTTTCTTTAGCTTTAGGTTCTGCTGTTTTTACTAATATATTTATTGGAAATTTTTTTGGTTCATCAATACCTTTAATTCTTAAAAAATTAGGATTTGATCCAGCACTAGCATCAAATATATTTCTTACATTAGTTACCGACATTGCAGGTTTTGGAGGCTTTCTGGCTATTGCGCTTTTATTGTTGTAATTTCTAAGTTGGTTCCCTGTAAATTAATCTTGTACCTTTTTTATTGAAAAGGTAGGAAAATATCCACTCAATCACAACTAATATTTTTGATCTATATCCTATTAAGTACAGAATGTGAATTGCACTCCAAAAGAGCCAAGCTAAAAAACCAGATACTTCTATATTCCCAATTTTCCCTATCGCCTTATACCTGCCCACCGTCGCCATCATTCCTTTATCGTTGTATTTAAAAGGTTTTCTATCTTTCTTGATTGTTTTACTCTTTATCACTTTTGCGAGATATTTCCCTTGCTGGATTGCTACTGGGGCAATGCCTGGAAGAGTGTTGTTTTTCTTATCTTTATAATTAGCAGCATCTCCAATGACAAAAACGTTTCCATCGTCTTTAAGTGAACAATCTGGATCAACAATGGCTCTTCCTTCAGTATCTGTTTTTGTATTTAGCTTCTTAATTATTGGGCTTGCTTCATTACCCGCTGCCCACACTACATTATCAGTATGAATGTCTTCTTTGTCGGTTGTTACTAAGTCATTTACTATTTTTACTACTTTTTCATTTGTTCTGACTTCAACTCCAAAGTCTTCAAGATACTTTTTTGCTTTTCCAGAAAGTCTGTCACTATACATTGGTAAGATTTTTTCAGTAGCTTCAATTAAATAAACATTAGCATCTGAACTATTAAAATTGCTAAATTCATCTTTCATGTTGTTAAAAGCAATCTCAGCTATTGAACCAGCCATTTCCACGCCAGTGGGACCACCACCAACAACTACAAAATTTAAATATTTTTCTCTTTTACCAATATCTTTTTCATTCTCAGCTTTTTCAAATGCCCTCAATAGTCTTTCACGAATTTGTAAAGCATCATTGATTCCTTTAAGTCCATTTGAATATTTAGACCAGTCATCATTGCCGAAGTAAGAATGTTTAGACCCAGTACTTACAATAAGTTGATCATATTTTATATTGTCTCCATTAGATATAGTCACAATCTTTTCTTCACGATTTATATCGACAGCTTCATCTAATATAACTTTTACATTTTTATAATTTTTAAACATTCTTCTGATTGGAAAAGCAATATTAGCTGGAGATAAAACTGCAGTTGCTACTTGATAAAGCAACGGTTGAAATAAATGATGATTCTGCTTGTCTATAAGAGTAAATTGAATCTTACTACTTCTAGCCCGCTGAAGAAATTTAAGGCCTCCAAATCCACCACCAATTACTACTACATTTAACATATGTTAAATTATAAAACTTTTATGATTAATCAGTGATCTCTAGACCTAGACGTTTTTGTCATTGTTTTTTCTAACTTACCATTTCTGAACTCGAAAGAATCAACACCTTCAACCAGATGTTTGCCTTGTTGAGATTTTTGGGATATTACTTGAACTTTCATTCCCTCAAAAGGTGAGATTAAAGTAATGGAATGTTGTCTAAAATTTTTAGATGATTGATCTCTTCTTATTACATCACTTATCATATGAGGTGATTCCCAAGACCACTCTTCATCAATGACTATAAATTTACAAATATGTCGTGTTTTTGTTTTATCAATTCTTGCACCAGGACAGATTATTAAGGAATTATCAATCCATGGATTTAATCCAACACCATCAATTTTTGGAAAACCTATATTGAATGAATTATCTATTATTTCTTCAATATCTCCTTTTTCAAGATTTCTTTTTTTAATAATTTCTGTGATTTGATTTTGAAGTTCAAAAAGCTCTTCATCTTCTAAGTTTTCGATATTATTAAGATCCATAATTCAGTACAAGTATTCTGTTGTGATAATACTAAAGTTACTCTTCTTCAGTGACAAAAACGTGTTTTTGATTAAATTTAGCAATATCCATCCTAATTATCCCAACAACGAATATTGTCAACGTCACTACAGGGAATATAAGAACTAACGTTAATGGATTTGATGTTAATGTTTCAATCATATAAATTAATATTAATAATCGTATTAAATTATAATATAAGCTGAAAGGATATAAATGATAAAGTTAGGTTTATACGCAAGTATTGTTTCCGTAGTTGCATCTGTAATTATTTACGTTGTTTTGGACGACTCACAACTTGCAATATACATTGGATTATGGGCTCCTACATTAATTTTGTACAGCCAAGCATACGAAAGAGCAAACCAAGAATAACTAATTAGGTAAAACTTTTTATTATTACTAGGATTCATGTGTGAGTAGATTAGAAAAACGTACCTTCTGGGGTTTTATGAGTGTAGCTTTTGCACTGCATATGTACCTAGTAATTGAATCGATGGGGCTCCTCGCTATTATTTCGTTGTGAGTAAATTAGAAAAAAGACTTTTCTGGTCTTTCATATTTCTCACATTTTTATTACATCTTTATTTGGTGGTTTCTTTAGTATTTCGTGGTTAAAAAAAGTTTAAAATTTTTTATAATTTGCTTACTTTCTATTAGTTGTAATCAATCAGAACCTGAGATTCAATCTGTAGAAATAAGAGAGCCCGAGGAGATATTGGTTGAAATTATGGAAAGTTACCAAAACTTTTCTCTAGATCCAGATAGATCTGTAGAAATTATTTGGAACAATGCTCATAAAGATAATAAAGAAGTAACTGGTCCAATAGAGCGATTCAAATTAATGCTTACTTCAGACCCTTATAATTCAATAATTGATTTAACTGATTATTCATATGAGATTATTCAAGAAGATAGTGAAACAGTCCACTACGAAATAAAAATATTAAATAACAAAAATGAGTATTTTATTGTTACTTGGGTGTTTGTGTTTGATGAATGTGAGCTTAGTAGTGGGATGTGTTGGCAGACAATAGGAGTAAGCCCTCCTGCATATTTTGAATCTGGTATTTAATACTACTCTGTTTATTCATCTAAATTTTCTAGAGGGTTTTCCGGTTGGCAAATCTCGAATGCTTCTTGAACGTCATCTGAAGTCCACTCTATTTCTGCATCTCTAAATGCAAAAAATCCAAATTCACC
>JBJKUD010000007.1:0-9430 GCA_045563315.1 Candidatus Actinomarina sp.
ACTGGTAATTTATAAACTTCTTTTTTTGCCATAAAAGCCCATTTGATTTTCAAAAGTTTAAAAAGAATGAGGGAATCAATATTTGAAAGATGATTTGAAATAACAACAAAGGATTCATTATTTTTATATTCAACTGCTTTTGTAAATGTCATTTTTGCTCGTGCTGCCCACAACCATGGATTTACCCAAGATTGAGCTATGTGATACTTTAAATTTGCATATTTATTGAAAAGACCAACAAACCAAATAGCATATGTGACAGGGATCGTATACAAAACCATGATAAATAAGTTGAACCAGCTTAATACTTTATTCTTCAGCATGGGCTAATAATACAGTGATATGATATTCATAAGTGAAAATGATTGAAAAAAATAAATTAAGAAGTAACTTAAAAAATATAAATTACAGTGAGTTTGTTTTTTCAAAAATTAATATCGAATATTTGAATACTATTATTCATCAAAAAAAAGTATGTACATATCTGCCATTAAAATCGGAGATCGATATTAACAAATATTTAGTAAATTACTCTGAACTCCAAACTACCTATTTAATAGCTGATAATCTTGAAATTTGTTTGTTTAAGGAACCCTTTATACAAAATAAATACAAAATAAATGAACCAGTTAAAAAGATACCTGTAACAGATACCGATATCTTTATAGTTCCAGGCTTAGGTTTTACGAAAGAAGGGATACGCTTAGGGAGAGGCAAAGGTTCGTATGATAGATTATTATCCAAGTATTCAACCGCTATAAAAATTGGGATATGCTCTACTTTAAATTTATTAGATGATATACCTAGTGAAGAACATGACATATTGATGGATTATGTTTTGACTGAGAACGAAAATTTCAAAATACATTAAAATATAAACACAATGGATATAAGCATAAATGTAGGATACTTTGGTCCACATATTTCTGATGACAAAGATTTATTTAAAAAACTTGATGACATTGGTGTGTCTTGTGTTTGGACTGCAGAAGCATACGGTTATGATGCTGTAACACCACTCGCATATTTTTCAGCTTTAACAAACCATATGAATATTGGATCTGGAATAATGCAAATACCTGCTCGTACTCCTGCAATGACTGCAATGACTGCTGTTACGCTTGATCAGATGTCAAAAGGAAGATTCAGATTAGGTTTAGGGGTTTCTGGTCCACAGGTTGTCGAAGGTTGGCATGGTGTTCCTTATGGAAAACCTCTTACAAAAACAAGAGAATATGTAGAACTTGTTAGAAATATTATTAAAAGAGAAGGAAAAGTTGAGCACAGTGGTGAGTATTATCAATTACCATTGTCCGGAGAAAATACCACAGGTCTCGGAAAACCCTTAAAGCTTATTGATCAACCTTTAAGAGACGAGATTCCAATTTATCTTGCTGCAGTAGGTCTTAAGAATGTTGAAATGACTGCAGAGATTGCTGATGGATGGTTGCCATTTATGTACTCACCTTTAAAAGGTGAAGAAATTTATAAAGATTCATTATCAAGTGGATTTTCAAAATCAGGTATTGCTGATAAGAAAGAAAAATTTGAAATAGTAACAACTGTTATTGGTCGGGTCTGTGAAGAGGATGAGATAGATGAATATTTATATCCTGCAAGAAATATCTACACACTATATGTAGGTGGGATGGGTGCAAAATCAAAGAATTTCTATTACAACCTTTTTTGCGAATATGGTTATGAAGATATTGCCGATGACTTACAGAATCTTTACTTAAGTGGTAATAAAAAAGAATCAGAAAAAATGTTTCCAAAAGAATTACTCGACGAGTTGACTTTAGTTGGAACTAAAAAAGATATTGAAAAGAAGATTGAAAATTGGAAAGAAAGCAATGTTACAGAAATATCTTTATCACTTCCTATTGATTTTGAAACAGTTAAATTCATAAAAGAATTACTTTGAAGATTCTTTTAACTTCCTTTTACGATTTAGGTAAACAGCCAAAGATAATTGCTGAAATTGTTGATCGATATAATTCTTCCGAGATAGATTTTGATTTTTTTGATTTTTCAGTTGAAGACCAAAATATAGATTTAGAAAATTATGATGTTCTTGGAATTTACGCA
This sequence comes from Candidatus Actinomarina sp., assembly GCA_045563315.1. GTDB lineage: Bacteria > Actinomycetota > Acidimicrobiia > Actinomarinales > Actinomarinaceae > Actinomarina. The sequence continues at coordinate 2,089 of JBJKUD010000007.1, forward strand.
CCTATGCATACAGCAACAATTCTTTCGATTGAATATATCAAAGATAAGAAACTTCCTAATAAAATGTTTACCTTTGGCCTATACGGCTCAGTTCTTGAAGATTTCAATTCTTCTATAAGATACATTAAAGATATTGAAAGTGACGAACTTGCTTTATTTTTAGAAATTAATGATGATCACCAATTTTCATTAAAAAACAATATTCCCAACAGACAAATCTTTCCTGATATATCAAATTATGCACATTTAGTTGATGGATCAAACAATCTTATAGCTGGATCAGTAGAAACTACCTACGGGTGTAAGCATTCATGCACTCATTGTCCAGTACCAATCTCCTTTAATGGCAGCTTTAAAACTTATTCTTTAGAAAAAATTGTTTCTGATGTAGAAAATCAAGTAAAACAAGGTGCAAAGCATATATCATTTAATGATCCAGATTTCTTTAATGGTCCAATTCATGCTTTGAAAATTCTTGAGTCCTTAAATGAAAAATTTCCATCTATTACTTATGATTCAACAATAAAAGTTGAACATATCATAAAATATAAAAAATATTTCAAAGAACTTTCTTCATTAAATATGGTTTTTGTGATCTCTGCATTTGAAACAACAAATGACCTTGTATTATCAATTCTTGAGAAAAATCATACAAGTAATGATTTGAATAATTCAATAGAGATCTCACAAGATTTTGGTATTGATATAAGACCAACATGGATGCCATTTTCACCATGGACAGAATTAAACGACTTATCAAACATAGTGAAGTTAATTGAGAAATATGAACTACGCGAGACTGTTGATCCAATTCAATTAACCATAAAATTATTAATACCAAAACATTCGCTCATAATTAAAAAACCTGAAATAAACAAATATTTAGGAAATTATGAAAAAAATTCTTTAAGTTTTAAATGGGAATATGAAAATAATGATGTTGAAAAATTACAATCTTCACTCTTTGATTTTATTTTGAATAATTCAGAGTTAGATGAACATAAGCAATATCTAGGAATGGTAAATATTATAGAAAAGTGCACTGATACAAAATTATTAACAAACTCAAGTTATGATTTTAAAAATGTACCTAAATTGTCAGAAACTTGGTTTTGTTGTGCGGAACCAAGTAAGATTCAACTTGACCGTATTAAAACTAATAAAGCATTGATATGACAGATATTTCAAATGAAGAGATTAATGTTTCTACCTGGAAAATTCCAAGTCCACTTGGAATAATCGGGAGCCATTTTGATGGACAATTCAATGGTATGACTGCTAGTTGGATAACTCAAGTAAGTATGGAACCTGCTCTTATAGGTGTTGGAATTGATAATAAGAGTGTGACATTTGATTTAATGGATAAAAGTAATTTTTACACCTTAAATATGTTTTCTCCTGATTACACCAAAGTATTTGTGAAATTTTCAAAACCAGCAGAATATTCTGAGGGTTTTTTAAATAAAGAACCAATTACATTAACTAATAACTCTGTACCTATTTTTGATAATGCAACTGTTTGGTTTGAATTAAAAACAACTCAAAAAATAAATTTGGGGACGCATACATTTTTTATTGGTGAAATTGTTAACTGTAAGACTCATAATCCTGATGATCGGGTAGCTTACATGGGTGATACTCGCATGAAATATGGGGGAGTGCCTAGAGGCGGTCATTAGTTTACATTAAATTAACATTATGAATTTCTTGTATTCTAAATCAATCTTTATAATTGAACAATTGAAAGGATTTTATGAAACTAAAAAAAGGTGACAAGATAGATGATTTAACACTTCCCTCTATTGATGGGACAACATTTAATCTTGATGTAATAAAGGGAAAAAAGGCGATGATATCTTTTTATCGTTATTCATCTTGTCCGTTTTGCCATTTGAGAATGAATGAGATAATTAACCAAAAAAATGAATTTGGTGATAATTTTGTTCCTATTGCTATTTTTGATTGTGATTTTGATGATTTAGTTAAAAATTCAGCAAAACACGAGGGTAATTTAACAATTTTATGTGATGACGATCGTGTTTATTTTGATAAGTATGAAGTGCAAAATAGTTTCTTTAGATTCATGCTGGGCATAACAATTAGAGTTGACCGATTCTTTAGAGCTCTTGCTAAAGGCTACAATCCAGCTTCAAATATGAGCGGTGCCTATTTAGGGATGCCTGCAGACATTTTAATTGATGAAAATGGAGTTGTAGAAAAAGCTTTGTATGGCGCTCATACTGCAAATCATATACCTATGAAAGAGGTTATTGATTTTTCAAATAGTTAATATATTAATTATTGAGAAAAGAAAATTTAGAATATAAGTTCACTGAACTAGACAATGTTTATAGTAAAAATAATGAAATCGATGCTTCCTTAGTCATTGACATCAAGTCAAGTAATAAAGAACCATATTCTTTGTCACCAACGTTTGATCCAATCGTAAAACGATATTGTTGGGTTCCTGAGAAAAAAAAAGATCATCTTAATTTAGATTTTACTGTTATTGAAGATACAAAAATTTATGTGAATGATATATTGTTAGAATCAAATAATTTAAAAATTTATTCAAAAGATGGACCAAAACAATATAATTTTAAATTTCAAAAAAATGATCAAATTGCAAGATACTCTTTAATTTCCTTACCTACAAACTTTCCACCTTTAAATATAAATATAAATGATTCATCTATGGTTTCTGATGGGAATATTTTCACCAGTGTGTTTATTGTCCCAAAAATAGTTCATTGGCCTTTAATTATCAGAGATGTTATAAATTATTTTCCTGAATTAAAAAAATATTATATTAAATATCTATATCAGAATATCAAGACACGAATAAATATTCCAAAAATAGTAAAGTATCAAACTGAGAATAAACTTATTAAAAAAAGGAGATATCTTCCTTATATCATGTTGCTGGATAAATTTGGCGTTCCAATATGGTACAAGATGGCGGGTATAGGATTTTCAGCATTTCGTCCATATAAAAATGGATATTATTTCGGAGCCGTAAGTAACTATCCACAATTTGCAATTGGCTTAGGAAAAACTGTTTTACTTGATAAAGACTTTAATTTTAAAGGTTACAAACAAATCAATGAGAAGGATATTGATACTGAACTCCATGAATTTCAATATTTAGATGATGATACGATTATTCAGATTGGATCGAAGTCGCATAAAATTGGGAACCAGACTGTTGATAGTGGAATTATTTCCATTGAAAATAAAAATACTGGAACAAAATTTCTTTGGGATTCTATTGATCATGTTTTGCCAGATTCATCCATTGTGCCAATAAAAGAGTGGGGGATGAAAACAAATGATTATTTTCATATGAATGCAGTAAGAATTTTACGTGATGGTAATTACTTGGCTTCTGCACGTCATACACAAACAATAATGAAAATAGATAAGTCTTCTGGTGAAATACTTTGGCATATGGGAAAAGGTAGTTTAAATGATTTTAAGTTTTTAAATGATCCATATAATGGATTTTCTCATCAACATGCACCTGAAGAGCTTGCTAATTCAAATATTCTTGTTTGGGATAATGGTATTGATTCAATTGAAAATGGTTCAAGAGTTTGTGAGTATGAAATTGATGAAAAAAACTTAATTGCAACACTTATTTGGTCGAAAGAATTTAATGATTTACAAGCAAATGTTGCTGGCAATTGTTTTCAGATAAACGAAAATAATTATATTGCAGCATTTGGTTCACAAGGATACATTGAGGAATTTAATAAAGATGGAACTAAACGGTTATCAATTGATCCCGGGGGATTGATTTATCAAGTAATGAAATCTGAAATTACTTAATCTTCTCTACTTTTATAAACTGCATAGAACCCAACTAAAATTGAACTTATCAAGAAGTAATTTAGTGCGACTATTGTGATTACATTTATTTCCAATAATGACGCGACTGCCGCAGCAATCGGAAAATTTTGCAATGTCCCCTCGGCGATTATACCCTTTCTATCTTCGTCATTAATTTTTGTTATTTTTGAAATTAAATTTATACCTATAAATATAAATAATAAATTTAAAACAACAAAGATTGACGATGTTTGAAAAATATCGAAAATAATGTCTCTCAATTCAATGGGAACCCCTATTGCGATAACCAAAGTAACAATTGTAAAAACTTTTTTGATAGCTGTTTGTGAATTTAGTGCTTGTACTGGAAAATAATAATTCAATGCCATGCCAATAAAAACAGGTATTAGAACAAGATAAAGCAATTGTATTAATAAATCTATTGAGTCTATTTGAACTTGTACTCCAAGTTGGTCATTGAAATATGATGCAACATTAAGCCAAAACGGTATAGTTCCAAATGCTATTAATTGAGTAACAATTGTAAGAGATGTTGTAAGTGCAACATTTCCTTTCATTAATGAAGCATACATAGATGAGATATGTCCACCCGGAGCACACATTATTACAATAATTCCAATAGATATTGATTGATCGTCAATAAATAAACTTGTTAATATTCCTACGAAAGGTAATAGAGTAACTTGAATTAACAAGCCAACAATTGAACTTTTTGAATTTGTTAATAGATTCTGAAAACTACTTACATCTAAAGCTGTTCCGACACCAATCATTAAAAGAGGAATCAAGTAAGGAACGAGATCGAGAAAGACAGAATTTATTTCCATCCAATAATCTTATAACAAAATACTTTATTTACCTGTTTTTTGAATATTTCTGAATCTTTGTACAAATTTGATATCTCAAAAGTAGAATTGTTTTAGGATTTTATGAAAAAATTTGTATTTAAATTAGTTACATATTTAGCAATTTTTATACTCCTTCCAATTTTAAAATTGTTTGGGAAAAAATTCTATGAGACGAACGTAGTTCCAAAGCTCTTAACTGTTCTTTGTAATACAAAACCTAACCATTATCAAAGAAAAAAAGTTGTTCCATTTGCAACAGGTGATGTTGTTGAAATAGGGGTTGGTCCAGGTTTGAATTTACAATACTATAATTCTGAAACTGTAAATAAAGTTATTGGGATAGATCCTTCCGATGAATTAAACATAATCGCCAAAGAAAATGCAAATAAAGTAAATTTAAATATTGAATTTAACTTATCTTCAGCAGAGAGTATTGATTTACCAACATCATCTGTCGATTCAGTAGTTTGTACATTTTCTTTGTGTTCTATACCTGATCCAACTAAAGCATTAAATGAGATTCATCGCATTTTAAAGCCAGGTGGAAAGTACTATTTTTGTGAACATGGAATATCACCAGATACTTCTACAAAAATATTTCAAAACCTTACGAATGTTTTTTATCCAAAATTATCAGGTGGTTGTCATGCAAATAGAGACATACTTAAATTAATAACTGATGCAGGTTTAAATATAGTTGAAGAAGACACTATGTACTTGCCTGGTTCTGTAAAGTTTCTTGGATTTAATTACTGGGGTGTAGCTGTTCGCTAAAGATCTTTTATTGACAAAATGGCTTCAACACATGCTTCTGGTTGATCTTCTTGTAAAAAATGACCCGCATTTTCTATTGTTACATGAGGCATGTCTTTACAACCTGGAACTAACTTATAAAAAGAATTTTCAACTCCTGAAAATATAGGGTCTTTATCACTGAATGCGCACAAAAAGGGTTTATCCCATTGTCTTAATATATTCCATGCTTCTTTATTTGGTTCTGCACTAGGAGTTCTTGGTGTACCTGGTACTAAATTTGGAAATTGTCTTACACCTTGCTTATGATCATCATCTGGAAATGGAGCATTGTATGCAGCAATTGCATCGTCATCTATTCCTTTTGTTGTACCATTTCTTATTTGGCCAGCAACATGTAAGTCAGGTTTGATTTGAAGGAATTCTCTAAATACTGCAAAACCCTCACTTAGTGGAGCCTTCCCAGTAGGGAGTCCAGTATTTGCAGTTACTATTTTTTCAAATCTATCTTCATATTTAGCAGCAAGTCTTAAACCAATCAACCCACCCCAATCTTGGCAGAAAAGAGTAATATTTTTTAGATCAATATTTTCAACAAATTGTGACATCCAATCAACAAATCCTTCATATGTGTAGTTATACCTAATTGAAAATTTATCTGATTTTCCAAAACCAGGAAGATCTGGAACAATAACTCTATACCCACTTTCTTTCAACGGATTAATCATATTCCTGTACAGATATCCCCATGTGGGATTTCCATGCATTAACAACACAACGTTTTCACTTTCTGTATTCTCATCTACATAATGAATATTGATATCACCAAATTCAGAAGATACAGTTACAAATTTTTCTTCAAAATCCCATCCAACAATATTTTCAAATAAACTTAAGTCAGTTTTCAAGATTGTCATTATATTTATAATAGTTTTAATTAGATAATTTTTCATCCCAATCTTTTTTATAGCTATCAACCAGATTCAGTTTTAATTAATATAAATGTAATGAAGATGTTATTAAAAAGGTTTTCACCATATCTGATTGGATTTATTTTAGGAGTTATAAGCTTCATACCATTCACAAGACAAACAACCATTGCATCCTTTTTAACTGGCTTTGGAAGCAATACTGTCGAACAATGGAGTTACTTCTTAGATTATGGATCAGAATCACAAAATATGTGGCAAAGATCATACGTCTCACTTCTTGGATTATTGCCAAGTGCAAGTCCAGAAGTTATATATTTATCAGCATCTGTAGACGATAATGGTGATGGATTATTAGGAAATTGTGAATATACATTAAGAGGTGTTGTTCCTAATGCAAGATACTGGAGTTATGCAATTTATGGGAATGATAATTATTATCTACAAGATCCTAATAATTTAAAAAGTGATCCTACATACGAAGATTTATTCGCTCAAGTTACAAATGGATATGAACTTACAACAAATATTGGTGAGAATTATGAAATCAAAATTGGAAGTAATCTAATAAGTCAAGATGGAACCTTAAGTCATTTTGGAAATGACTTCAATTTGATCTTAAGAATTTATGGACCAGATTTATTATATTATGATGAACCGAACTCAATACCAGTTGCCAACATTGTAAAGGGGAGTTGTAAATGAAAAATTCTCTTGTGAAAATATCAATATTCGCCATTGCAACTCATCTTCTTTTAATATTTTTAGGGCCATATATTGTTATGAATCAGTTAGATAGAAATATTGCAGATGCTATTGCTGACCCTTTTGAAGGATGTGAAGATACATATGATGGAATTGTTGGTAATTTAGATCAAATTTGTATTTCTAGAAGATCAGCTGCAAGAATGCCGAATTATGATTTTATTTACACAATGTGCAGATATGATTTATCAAATGGTG
>JBJKUD010000008.1:0-7996 GCA_045563315.1 Candidatus Actinomarina sp.
TTGTATTTATGTTTCGTCTTTAACGTGAACTAAAGTCAAGAATTACATTCAATGCATTATCAAAAGAATCAACAGCAATTATTTGAGTATTGTCATCTGAAAAAACACTAGCTTCTTCGTAATTAGCAGTTGGTACAAGAATTAAACCGGCATTTGCCCTTTTTGCAGCAATAACTTTTTGTTTGACACCTCCAACAGGTCCAATTGAACCGTCTATCTCAATAGTTCCGGTTCCAGCAACTTTTTTTCCATTAGTAATATCATCCTCAGTTAATAGATTGTAAACATTGAGAGCCATCATCATACCCGCTGACGGACCTCCAACATTTCCTGTTTCAATATCTACATCAAAAGGAAAAGTAAATTGTTGATTTGGAGTAGAAGCTAAGAATCCAACCATAGGTTCATTTTCATACTCAACATGTTCTATGAGTTTTGTTTCAATAGTTAATTCTTGTTCGTTTCTTATAAACCCAATATCTACTGTGTCACCTATTTCATACGTTCTTAATTTGGAAATAAATTCTGAAGTTGATCTTACTAATTCATTATTTATAGAAACTATTAAGTCATTTTTGATAAGTTTTTCTTTTACTGGTGAATCATCAAGCAGCCCTACTACCAGAACCCCATCTCCCTCTGATTGAATTTCATAATCTAAAGAATTAAGCGCAACAGCGATTGCTACATTTTCAGAAGTCACCATATTTTGAATACTAATTTCTGATAGTTCCTGAGGAGTAACGCCATCAGGTAAAATAACTTCTCTGGGATATAAGTCAATTTGACTATTTAATCTAGCCCACGCGTATACAAAATAATTTGCTTCATCTCTTCGCACAGTAAGTTGATAGAGGTTCCCTTCATATTCGTAAGTTTGAGCATTTTCAATTTCGATATTCCATTGATAAGGGGGTCCGGGTGACATAAAATAATAATCTGATTTAGCAAAGCCAAAGGGAAATATGGCAAAGGTATAGGTAATAAAAATAATTTTTAAAAGTTTATTTTTTTTGAAAAATTTTTCCATAAAAGAATACTAATTTATATGATTTTATATAAAAAAAAGAGCCGGCTAAGCCGGCTCTTTTAATATTCAATAAATTAAATTATGAACAAGGTCCAGTACCCCAATCATATGAACCTGCTGAAGGTCCAGTATATTTGGATGCTAGAACAGTTTGTCCACTAGGAACATTACCATCAGGAATTCCAATATAAGCTGCACTATCAGCCCTATCTTGTCCTAATGTTCGTGCTGGGAACATTCCATCAGATTCGACCGTAACATTTGCGGCCGCTCTTCTAATACCTGCTCTTGATATATCTCCACCTTTGTAAGCAGCTTCAAGAACTCCTTTTAGGTGATATTGAGATGACCAACCAGCAACTAAGAATGAGTTTGCACTATCAATGATTTGACCCATTGTAGCTCTCATGATTGCATGTCCAGGTGTGTCTGCTTCATATGGAGCAACACCTAAGCCCATTGCATAAATGGCACCTGATTCGAACAATCCTTTAAGTGCAAATCCTTCTTGAACAAATGCACTGTTGAATGATGGTCCAGCAAGCACAGCTAATGGTGTAATGCCTTGTTGAGCAGCACCACCGGCAACTTGAGCCATTTGACCAGCTCCAACTGCTGGGAAATATGCATCAACAGGCTGTGTGACCATTAGGCCAACAGCTTGAGCAACGTCAAATTCTGTAGATGGAGGTGCATAAGTCCATGCAACTTCCAATCCATTTGCTTCAGCAGCTTTTGTTACACCGGCTGCCCAGTCAGATCCATAGTCACCTGCAAAGGCCATAATTCCGATTGTCTTTACGCCAGGATTAATATTTGCTAGTAACCAGTCGACAGCATTCATTCCGTCTGCACAATATTGGCTACCAAACTCAATGACCAATCCTTTGTCAGCTGATTTATAAGACCAGCCTGACCACCAGCTCATAGGAACACCAATCATGTTATCTTTATCCATTTCATCAAGAATGAATAAAGTCTGTGGTGTACCTAATGACATTGCTAATGCAGCAACATCATCTTTCATGGATACATAACCTTCAAGATGTTTTTGTGGGTTATAACCCGTATCAAAACCTTCTCTTATTACAACGCTATAGTCTCCAATTCCTCCTGCTGAGTTTGCCCAAAGCCAAAATCCTCTTTGTGCAACCTCAAGAGCTGGTCCAGCAGGTGCATAAGGTCCCGTGTAGTCATTTAATAACCCGAGATATATACAGCCTTTACTTGGATCGGCACCTGTCGGCACTCCTCCAATTTCTGCTGGGCAAGGTTCTTCAGTGACACCTTTACCAGTCGTAATATTTGTTGCGGTAGTAACAGCTGGAGAATCAAGTGATTCTTCAACCACTTCTTCAACGGTTTCTTCAACCACTTCTTCTTCAGCTCCACCACAAGCAACAATTACCAAGGAAAGAATTGAAAATATAATAATTCCTCGCTTGCGCAATGAATTCATTTTCTCCCCCTTATTAATTAGTACTAATGTAATTAGACTACTAGAAAATTAATGAGTTAGTAGGAAAAAGGCCACGCTTTAAAATAATTTCGTAACCTAAACCAAATACCCCACATACCTCTTGGTTCAAATATTAAGAAAAAGATGATAAAAAAGGCAAAAAGTATTCTTTCAATCTCTGCCGGATTTAATATAAATCCAGAATCAGCAACACCAAATGCATGCAGTAAAGCTTGTATTATTCCCGGAAGCATAGTGAAAAAGAATGCTCCGAATAATGGTCCCAATACGGTACCAACTCCACCAATAATTACGATTGCAACAAATGTAATTGAATATAAAAGACTGAAACTTCCAGGTTCTACCCCTCCTGACAAAGTAAAGAGTAAGGAACCGGCAATCCCTCCATAAAAACTTGAAATTCCAAAAGCATACATTTTAAACTTGAACAAATTAATACCCAGTGCTTCAGCTGCAATATCCCGATCTCTGATTGCTGAAAAAGCTCTTCCGATTTTAGATCTGGTCATGTTTTTAACTCCTAGTCCCAATAAAACACAAAGAATCAAAGAAAAGAAATATATGAAATCATTTTTTTCAAGAATGACATTACCAAATGTAATTCCTGCTTCAAGATCTACACCCATGAATGTTAATTTGGCCGCTTTTCTTCCCAAACCAGCACCACCTGTAATAAATTTTAAATTTGAAAAAAAATGTGATCCTATAAATACAAGTGCTAAAGTTACCAATCCTAAATTAAGCCCTTTAAGGCGTGCTGATACTGGAGACAAAATTATCCCAATAAAAGTTGCAGCTAGTCCAGAAAGAGGTAACCATATGAGCATATCGAGTTCGTAACCAATTACGCTAGTAGTAGCTACTCCGCCTAATACTGAGGAAACATAGGTACCTATCCCAACAAATACTCCATGACCAAGATTTACTTGCCCGGCATAACCAGAAACTACATTTAGGCCCCAAGAAGCAATAGCAATTAATAAAGAGGTTGTAATTAATAAAATCCAATAACTAGATAGAATAAATGGAGCAGCAAATGCTGTGATAAGTAAAAGCCCAAACCAAACTTTTTGGAATGTCGTTGGGAATATTGATGATTCGCTCCTGTAGTTAGTATATAAATCTGGTCTTTTTCTCATACTCTTTCAACTTCTTTTGTACCAAATAAACCATCTGGCTTAATCAACAAAATAATAAACATGACTAGATAGGGAGCGATAAGAGAGAACCCACTTCCTAACGTAAAACCAACAACTGATTCAAGAGAAAGTTGATAATATGCAATATAACCTTGAGTAAGTCCAATTATCAACGAACCAACTACAGCTCCTGCAATTGAGTCAAGACCACCAATTACAACAGCTGGTAAAGAACGAAGTGCAGAAATAAAACTTGTTTGGGTCAAAGTGTTAAATCCGCCAGTAATAAAAAACCCTGAGAAGCCAGCTAAAATTCCAGCGATTAACCAAACTAATCCAAATACACGACCTACGTTAATTCCTTGCGCAAGAGCTGCCTCCTGGTCAAATGATGTAGCACGCATTGCAATTCCATATTTCGAACGCTTGAAAAATATTCCTAATATACCAATTAGAATTATTGCAGTAATTAGTGCAGCAATTTCCAAATATTTTAGAGTTACCCCATTAATATCAAAAGATCCAAAATTTCCAAAACTAGGAAATGGGTCGCCTAAATATCTTGGATCAACTCCAATCCATTTATTTAAAACTGTTCTTAATAAAATATCGATTCCAATTGTAAGGATTGCTACAGAAAAAACTGGTTCACCAACCATTGGCCTCAAGAAAGTTCTTTCAACTAATAAACCTATCAGACCAGTGAAAACTATACCAATGATTAGTGCTAACCAAAAAGGTATCCCCCGGTCGACTGCAAGACTGCTTATAATCCCTGCTCCGACAACTGCTAATGCGGGTTGCGCAAAACTTAGTACGTCCGTAGCTTTGTAAATCAAAACAAAACCTATTGCAACTAATGAATAAATTGCCCCAAGTGACAAACCTTCAAAAGTTGCTTGTAAAAAAATTGTCATTTATACATTTCCTCTATCAAGTCTGAAAATTTATCAATGATTACATTTCTTTTCGCTTTTTGAGTAGCTGTTAAATCTCCATCTTCATGATCTAATTCTTTAGTTAACATTCGAAATTTTCTTATTTGAAGAGAGGAGGTATATTCGTTGGCTTTTTGTATTTCTTCCCAAATTAAATTTTGAACCTGTTCATTTTCTGAAAGGTTTCTATATGTAGTGTGAGCAATATTTTTTCTTAAAGCCCAATTAGAAACGATATCATATTCTATTCCAATTAATGCAGACAAAAATTTTCTGTCATCTCCAATAACAATTGCTTCTTTAATGAATGGTGAAGTTTTAATATTGTTTTCAATTTCAGAAGGAGAAACGTTTTTTCCACCGCTTGTTATGATTATGTCTTTCTTTCTATCTATAATTTTAAGAAATTCTCCATCATATTCTCCGACATCTCCTGTGTACAGCCATCCATCGCTATCCAAAACTTCTTTTGTAGCTTCTTCATTTTTATAATACCCAACAAAAACTCCTGGATGACGAACCAATATTTCTCCATCTTCTGCAAGTTTAATTTCTGTACCAGCTTGAGGAGTACCAACAGTCCCAAGCTTTACTTTATCAGGTGTATTTCCAGTCGCTACGGCAGAGTTCTCGGTCATTCCATAACCTTCATATATGGGAACACCAAGTGACATAAAGAATCTTAATATCTCAGGTGAAATTGGTGCTGCACCAGATACAGCATTATCAACATTTAACAAACCTAATTTTTTTCTTAAAGACCTAAATGCAAGCATTTGAGCAATAGTATTTGTAATTTTAGCTATTAAGTCATTTGGATTCTCAAGCCTTCTGCTTGCAGTAATATTTCCAAAAAAAGAAGCTACTCTAAAAAGCAATTTTTTTAATGGAGAGGCGTCCTTCATTCTCACTAAAGTCCCTGCATGCATACGCTCTAGGATTCTTGGAACTGCAGGAAAAATAGATGGCTGAATTTCAGCAAGATCTCTTTGAACCGTATCAATAGATTCAGCAAAATTTATTATGCCAATTGAATTAATTGCTATTATTTCATCAACAAGTCTTCCAAATACGTGACACAATGGAAGATAAGATAAGTATTCCGGATTACTTATATTAGGTGTAAATGATATTTCGGGTATTATAGATGCGGTCCATTCCATGTTTCCATGTGACAACATTGATGCTTTTGGTGGACCGGTAGTTCCGGATGTATAAATCATTAATGCAACATCTTCACTTTTTATTTTATCAATTGATGAGGTAACAAAATCTTTATTCTTTTCATGTTCGGTTTTACCAATTTCTAAAAAGTCATCCCACCTCATTAACTTGTCACTTTTATATCTGAAAAGTCCTTTTTCTTCAAAATAAATAATTTTTGATAATTTTGGAACATCTTTGCTTACTTCGAGTGCTTTATCGACTTGTTCTTGATCTTCAGCAAAGAGAATTTTTGATTCTGAGTGGCTTAATAAATACTGCACTTCAGCTGGAGGGTTAGTTGGGTAAAGTCCAACACTTATTGCTCCTAGTGACTGAATTCCTATATCTGCAATTAACCATTCTGGTCTGTTTTCAGAATGTATGGCAACTTTGTCAGTCCTCTCTACCCCAAAATGATTTAATGCAGAACCTACATATTGAACTTGAGTCCAAAATTCACCATAAGTAATTTCATTCCAAATGCCAAAGCGCTTGTCTCTAAAAGCTACTTGATCAGGAAACCTTTCAGCAATATCTCTAAGTCTTCTTGAAGGTGTCAATCCCCCACTAGCTTTTATTTCCTCAAATATTTCTTTTATTGTTAACATTTTTAACTTACTCCTAAATAAGCATCTATTACTTTTTGATCTTTGGCAGCTTCTTGAGGATTTCCTTGAAATAATTTTTCTCCAAAATCCATAACTACTACATCTGTGGCGATATCCATGACCATATTCATATCATGATCTATCAGAATTACTGTAATTCCTAGTTCCTCATGAACATCTAATATAAATCTTGCAATATCTTCCGTTTCTTCATTATTCATTCCAGCAGCTGGTTCATCTAAAAGAAGAACTTTTGGTTGCATAGCTAAAGCTCTTGCTAGTTCGATTCTTTTTTGAATTCCATATGGAAGAGAAAGAATATATGAATACCTATATTCTTCTATTTCTAAAAAATCAATTACATCTTCAGAAATTTTTCTGGCTTTTTCCTCTTCTTGTCTTACCTTTTTAGAAAATAAAAGACTTCTTACTGGACCGTAATCAACATGTCTATGAGCTCCAATTAAAATATTGTCTAATGCTGTCATGTTTTCAAATAACTCAATGTTCTGGAATGTACGTGATACTCCCAAATTGGCAATATTGTCAGGATGCAAGTCTGCAATATCTTCATCAAAGATGCGAATAGATCCACTGGTTGGTTTATATATTCCATTTATACAATTTAAAATCGAAGTTTTGCCTGCTCCGTTAGGTCCAATTATTGCAAAAAGTGAATTCTCTTTGATATCAAACGATACATTCTTTAACGCTTGTACTCCTCCAAATCTCAAACTTATATCATTGAAAGAAATTACATTTGTCATGAAAGCCACCTCTTCTTTCTTTTATAATGTTTAACATCTTTGAATGACTTTCTTTCAGTTCCTTCCGTATTCAGTCCTAAATAGAATTCTTGAACATCTTTATCTTTCATAAGTTTCTCACTCGAATTGTCCATAACAACATTTCCTGTTTCCATGATATAACCATGAGAAGAGATTTTTAATGCCATATTTGCATTTTGTTCAACTAGTAATACTGTTACGCCTTGGGTGTTTATCTCAACAATCAATTCTGATATCTGCTCCACTAACTTAGGGGCCAGTCCTAAGCTTGGCTCATCTAGTAACAAATATTTAGGGTCTGACATTAATGCTCTTCCAATTGCTAACATTTGTTGTTCTCCACCAGATAAATAGCCAGAAATGTTTTTTGACCTTGTTTTTAAAATTGGAAATAGTTCAAATACTCTTTCCATATTCTCACTGGATGCACTGTCGTTAGTAAAACCTCCCAGTCTTAGATTCTCACTAACACTAAGTTCTGAGAATATTCTTCTTCCTTCAAGCACTTGGGCTATTCCTAAATTTACTATTTTTGATGGATCTGCATTTGTTATATCTTCATCCTCAATAAAAATCTGTCCTTTTGTTATGTCACCATTTTGAGTATCAAGAAGTCCTGTTATTGCTCTTAATGCAGTTGTTTTTCCAGATCCATTACTTCCTAGCAAGGCGACAATCTCACCTTTAGGAATTTCAAAAGAAATTCCTCTCAAGACCAAAATGACATCTTGATAAACTACTTCTAAATTTTTTACAGATAACATTTACCTAATTACTTTAACTTATAAAGTGTAATTTTACTAAAAA
>JBJKUD010000009.1:0-7930 GCA_045563315.1 Candidatus Actinomarina sp.
ACCAGCACAAAACCCTCTTGGAGTTACAACATAGAGCTTATTTACCATAAAATAAGATTAGCTATATTTAAAATATGAATGAAAACAAAAATAATGAAGTAATTCTGATTGGCTTACCTAACTCAGGTAAATCAACATTAATTAATACATTATCTAAAAATAAAACATCAATAGTTGGTTCCAAGCCAAATACTACAAGGGATAAAGTTAGTAAAAAAATCAATGTTAACGATAAGGAAATTGTTATATCAGATTTACCAGGACTGGATGACAATCCAGATTTCTTAAATAATGAATTTCAATCAAAAGTAGAAGAATTCTTAATTGGAGCAAATTTAATTTTATTTGTAATAGACATTGATACAAAAAATTTTGAGGGTCTTGATAAGATTAATCAACTAATTCAAGAAATTAATATAGAGGATAAGGTTTTCACAGTATTTAATAAGTGTGAAAATTTTAATAATTATGAACTTGATAAAAGATTATTTAAATATATCTATGACAGAGAATTTTATGTTTCTGGATATCATAAGATTGGTACAGATGAATTACTTGAAAATCTTATTAAGTACTCAGGTATAAAAAAACAAAATGATCGAGACTTACAACTATCAATTTCAATAATTGGCAAACCAAATTCAGGAAAATCAACTTTATTTAATTCTTTATTAAAAAATGAGAGATCAATAGTTTCGGATATTCCAGGAACTACAAGAGATTCATTAATTGAAAAAGTTGTATTTAATAATAAAATCTTTAATGTGATTGATACCGCTGGTGTTCCTAGAAAAAAACAAAAAGAACAAATCGATAGATATGCTTCTAGTCTTTCAATACATTCTTTGGAATCATCTCTGATTGCTTTTGTTGTTGTTGACTCAACTCAGGGTATAAATTTTGAAGATATGAGATTAATTAATGAATCAATTAATAACCAATGCACTCCAATTCTTATTATGAATAAGTGGGACTTATTAAATGAGGAAGAGAAACTAAATATAAACTCTACCTTAAATTCTCATTTAAAAAAATATAACTGGATAAAGGTAATTAGGATTTCAGCTTTAACTAAGAAAGGTTTGGATAAATTTTCAAATACTATTAACGAAATTTATTCACAATTAGAGTCAAGAATTAATACTTCAGATTTAAATTTGTTCTTTAGAGAACTTTGGGTTTCAAGTCCTCCACACCCATTTAGGGGTAGGCGTGCTAAATTAAAATATGTTACCCAGTATGATATAAATCCGCCTTCTTTTTCATTTAATTTAAGTTCAAGAATTCCTAAAAATTATGAGTCTTTTATTGAAAATAAAATTAGAAATAAATTTAAATTTTCAAATGTTTCAATCTTGATTAAGTTTAAAAACTAATATGGAAAATTTTGGCTTTAAGTTTGGTGTTTTTTTATTTGGCTTTTATTTAGTAATTAGAATTTATCAAATGATTGTCGAACTTTTCTAAACTACCTTACTTAAAATATCAATGGAGGTTATAAATAATACTATTTATGCCTTGATATGCTTTATTTGTAACCTAATATAGGTACATCCACTTTTTTTTAAGTGGATTTTTTGTATACAAAAAGGAGAAAAATTGAATATAAAAACTAACTCTAGAAGTTGGCGATTATTAATGCTTTTTGTTGTATTTGCAATGGTTGTTGTTGCTTGTGGAAACACAAGTGATGATACTGCTGATGATGTAGTAGAGGAATCATCCGACACTACTGAAGATCCAGCAGAACCCGAAGCACCTGCAACAACTGAGGCAGCGTCATCTTCTGCACCTGACGGTGTATTTAAGTTAGCTATATTTCAAGATCCTGCAACACAGAATCTCTTCAAATGGTATGACACAGACACAGATGCCTATTCTCTATATCAGATGACAGGCCAATCTGTTTCATTGTTTGGAATTTCATATCCAAACTATACCCTCATACCTTCAATGGCAACTGAACTAGTTGAAACATCAACAGATAATGGTGATGGAACATTTAGCTACTCAGTTCCTATTGTTGAAGGATACGAATGGAGTGACGGAAACCCAATAACAGCAAACGACTGGGTATTTACATACAATACTGCAAAAGGACTTCCATTGTTAGGTCAATGGGCCGCAGTATGGCCTTCCAATTGTGAAGTCGAGTGTGTAACAAATGTCGAAGCGCCTGATGATTACACAGTTAAAATTAGTTTTAACTATGATCCAGGATTAACTGGATGGCAATATGGTGCAGCAGTTGCGCCTGCCTTATCAAAAGTATATTGGGAACAATACGCTACTTCGAGAGAGGATCTTTTAGCAGTTTCCGGTGCAGATGCACCTGTTGCTGACGCTTTCGTATATGAGAAGATTGAACAAGGTGCATTTTATACCTGGACATATGATTCAGATACAATGTACTTCGGTGGAGAGACAACAAACTACGCTAATGGCGGTGTAGCAATTACACAAGATAATGGAGTTGCACCAGCAGTTTCAGGTGAGTTTGGAGACCTTTCCGGAGAATCTTTCACATATGCAAATGGTCCATTCGTTGGACAAGTAGAGTTCTCTATTTATAATGATCAAGATTCAGCATATCTTGCATTTGAAAATGGAGATGTAGATTTCGTTCTTAACCCTAGTGGTGTAAAGAAAGCTACATATGAAAAACTTTCCAGGATTCCTGGAACCGAAGTTGTTTCTAACTTTTCTAACGGTATGAGATACATGGCGTTTAATACCAGAGTTTTCCCTGGTAGTAATAAAGCTTATAGACAAGCTGTAGGTTGTATTGTTGATAAAGACTATGTTATTAACAATGTTCTACAAGGAGTCGCAATTAATATGGATGGACAAATGCCTGCCGCATTAACATCGTGGGTAGCACCTGTTACTGGTGTTCTCGATGAATGCGCAGATCTCTCATCAGCTGAAAAATGGGAGAAATCTATCCAAATATTACAAGATGCTGGATGGCAAGCTACTGACTGGGGCGAACACCCAGGTGGTAGTGAAAGAGCTATTGCTCCTACAGGATTGAAAGGTCCTAATGGAGAAGCTATGCCTGAAAACATGTTGCTATATGCTCCAGGTCCAGGATTCGACCCAATTAGATCAACATTCTCATTATTTGTTGCTGATTACATGCAACAATTAGGTGTTGATATAATTGCTAGACCAACTGGTTTTGGTGTTATTGTAGACAAAGTGTTTACAGCAGCTACTTGTAAAGACTGGGACGTTTATATGCTCGGTTGGGGATTATCTGCATTTCCAGATCACCCAACAAACTTCTTTGATGGAGCTAACGATACATGTGTAAACGAAGGATTTAACACTACTGGATATAATGGTCCAGATGGTTATCAAAATCCCGAATTTGCCGAATTAGTATCACAATTCAAAGAAGCTAAAAGCGTAAGCGAAGCTCAATCATTAAGTAAACAAATGGAAGCAATGTTATTTGAAGATATGCCTTACTTAGTATTGGTAACAACACCAATACTCGAGGTGTATAAAGATAATATAAGTTTCCCATTCACTAATATGCTTGATGGATTACAACAATTAAGTGGTAATCCTGGCAACGTTAGTGTTAGTGACTAAAATTATTATTAAATCGGAGCGGGCTCTGCTCGCTCCGATTTATAATTACTATTTTTATGGGGTGAGATGTTAAGATATATAGTCAATCGTTTTATTCAAATGGTGGTTGTTTTCTTTCTTTTTTTAATTATTTCTTATCTACTATTCGACGCAATTCCTGGGAATGCATTTCAAAATTTATTACTAAATCCATCACTTCCTCCATATGCATATGAAGAAACTATTGCACTTTATGGCTTAGACCAACCGTTATCTGTTCGCTTGCAAAAATATATTGTTAACTTTTTTAAAGGTGATTTAGGATATTCCTACATACAATTTCCTAAGACTGCAATTGAATTAATTGCTGAAAGACTTCCCAGAACTTTAATGTTATTTTCCGTCGTTAATATCCTTGCATTTTATACAGGTTTTTTTGTTGGTAAAATACTGGCATGGAGAAGAGGTTCTAAAAGTGAAACCTGGATAACTATAACATCAGTTTTTTCATACACAGTTTTTTATCCTTGGTTTGCTTTATTAATGTTGTGGTTTTTTGGCTTAAGAATGGGTTGGGTTCCTATTGGAAAATTTTTGACTCCAAGTAAATGGTATGATTCACCTTTTGATAGTGATGTAATATTTTTAGAAATGATTAAATACATGGTAATTTTTTCAGTTTTATATTTTGTTATCACTCTATTAACTAAACAAATCGAATCTTTAAATTTAAGACGAAATATTCGTTTAGGGTCTTTCTTTGCCTTACTTTTCATATCAAATGTTTATTGGAATACAGGTCAACTATCTGAAATGAGATTCTATGCAGGAGATATTGCATATCATACTATATTGCCAGTACTTACTGTTACTGTTGTTGCTTTTGCCGGTACAGCCCTTTTAACACGTACAACCATGATGGAAGTTTTAAAGGATGATTACATTCTCACTGCAAGGGCAAAAGGTTTGAGCCAGAAAAGAATTAGAGACAGACATGCTGCAAGAACTGCATTATTGCCAGTTGTAACGTCATTTATTTTTACTATCGTAACAATCATTGACGGTTCAGTGTTAACAGAAACTATTTTTTCATGGCCAGGCATGGGTCAATTAATTCTCGAAAGTGTTTTACGTGAAGATATACCTGTTGCAATGGCATCTTTTTCATTTATTGGTGTTTTTGCATTGATTGCACACTTCTTAGCAGATGTTTCTTATGCGTTTTTGGATCCAAGAATAAGAATTAAGTCACAGGGGTAGCAATGGATACTGTAAATAATAACTCTGAAAACAATACTATGAAATATGAATCATTAAAACGAAATTTTAATTTATTTAAAGAAAGTAAAATTGGTGTTTTAGGGTTAGTTATTGTAGCTATTTTTGGTTTACTTGCATTGTTACAACCTCTTTTGTTTCTTACTAACATATGGGATGAAGCAACATATCACCCTGTAGTTGGTTACGACTCTGAAAAAATCCAAGCTACAGTTGTATCCTGTAAAAATATTGATTATCCAACTCCTAAATATAAAACACCAAAAGATTGTCCTGGACCAGAAGAAGTAAATATTGTAGCTGTTGCACCTTATAACCCTGGTATTCAAGAAGGTGATGTTATCGAACAATTTGTACAGCCAGCCCCGCCATCTTCCAAACATATTTTAGGAACGGACTCACTTGGAAGAGATGTATTTTCTCAACTTATGGAAGGTAGCCAAGTTGCATTTGTTCTAGGTCTACTAAGTGCGATTGTAGGTGTCGGTATATCAACATTGCTAGGGACAATAGCAGCATATTTTGGAGGAGCCATTGATGCATATTTAATGCGTCAATCCGATTTAGTTTTAATGTTACCCACTTTGCCACTGTTGTTTATAATTTCAGCTTTCGCTGAATTACAAGTGTGGCATTTAGCTCTAGTTTTAGGCATCTTTGGAGGATTAGGTGGAAGTGTTATCACAATTAAATCCCAAGCATTGCAAGTGAAAGTTAAACCATTTGTTGATTCTGCAAGGATTACCGGGGGCTCAAGAATGAAAATATTAGTTTCTCATATCCTTCCTAATGTTGCACCACTTGCCTTACTCTATATGGTTTTTAGTGTCACAGGTGCTATTGCATCAGAATCAATTCTTTCATTTTTAGGATTATTAAACATTGATATGAGTTGGGGTTTAATGATATCAGTTGCTCAGGCTGACGGATATATAAATCAGGGTATGGAATATTGGTGGTTAGTTTTACCAGCTGGTCTAGCCGTAACATTATTAGCTGGTGGTTTTTATTTAGTTGGTAGGGGATTAGATGATGTATTTAACCCAAGACTAAGGAAAAGATGAGATGTCAAATATAATCTTAGATGTACAAAATTTGTCAATGCACTATGAAACTTTAGAAGGAAATGTTTTAGCTGTAAAAGACGTTTCTTTTAATGTAAAAAGTGGCGAATCATTCGGATTAGTTGGAGAGTCTGGTTGTGGTAAAACTTCTGTTGCAATGACTTTATTACAGTTACAACCAGAAAATTCTGTCATATCAGAGGGAAGTATAAAGCTTGATGGAAAAGAATTAATCGGACTTTCGGAAAATGAGTTAAGAAAAGTAAGGTGGGATAGTATAAGTATAGTTTTTCAAGGTGCCATGAATGCATGGAACCCAGTAATTAAAATCGGTGAACAAATAAGAGAAGCACTGAGAGAACATTATCCTGAAAACTCGAAGCAAACAAATATAGAGAAAATAAATCAATTATTTAAGATGGTTGGCTTGGATGAAAGCATAGCAAATAGATTTCCACATGAATTATCTGGAGGAATGAAACAAAGAGCTGTGATAGCATTAGCTCTTTCTTGCGATCCAAAAATAATAATTGCCGATGAGCCAACAACTGCTTTAGACGTAGTCATACAAGATCAAATACTTAATGAGATTAAAAAAGTACAGGAATTGCTTGGTTTAAGTCTGATTTATATATCACACGACATTGCTGTTATAGCAGAAATGACAGATAAAATTGCAGTCATGTACGCAGGATCTATTGTAGAAATTGGACCTACAAGTGAAGTATTTAATTCACCTAAGCATTCTTATACAAAAGCACTTTTAGATTCTACACCTTCTATAAAAGGTGAGAAGAAAAAATTAAAATCTTTAGATGG
The DNA here is from genome assembly GCA_045563315.1 of Candidatus Actinomarina sp. GTDB lineage: Bacteria > Actinomycetota > Acidimicrobiia > Actinomarinales > Actinomarinaceae > Actinomarina. Next base: position 6,741 of record JBJKUD010000009.1, read on the forward strand.
AGAACCCCCAAGTTTAATAAACAAAATTAAAGGATGTTCATTTGCACCAAGGTGTCCTGATCGAAACATTTCATGCAAACCAGAAAGAGATATGAAATTAATTGAAGTAGGACATGAACATTTTGTTGATACATGCAGCCTAGGAGAGAACTATGAGTAAAAATCTTATAGAAGTACGTAATTTAGCAAAACATTTTGAAATATCTAATAGTTTTTTTACTGGGAAAAAGAAAATTATAAAAGCAGTTGATGAGGTTAGTTTCAATATTAAAGCAGGGGAGTCTCTTGGGTTAGTAGGTCAAAGTGGTTGTGGAAAAACAACAACTGCAAGATCGCTCTGTTTATTAGATCCAAAAACTTCAGGAAGCGTTAATTTTTTTAATCCCGAAAAAAATATTATGGAATCAATCGATGCAATTGATGAAGAAGGAATGAGAGTATTTAGAAGAAATATGCAAATGATTTTTCAAGATCCCTATGAGTCATTAAACCCCAGATGGAACATTAAAGACATTATTAAAGAACCACTAGATATTCATAATATTGGATCATTGAAAGAAAGAGAAGAAGCAATAGTCGAAATATTAAGAACCGTTGGATTGACACCTCCTGAAAACTATTTACAAAGATATCCTCATGAGATTTCAGGTGGACAAAGGCAAAGAGTATCTATAGCAAGAACTTTAATTATGAAACCAAAATTTGTTATCTGTGATGAGCCAACTTCTATGTTGGACGTCTCAATACGAATATCAATTATGGATTTAATGTTAAATCTAGCTAAAGAACTTGATGTATCTTATTTATATATAACTCATGATCTTGCTGTCGCTCGTTATATGTGTAATCGTATCGCCGTTATGTTTAATGGAAAAATTGTGGAAATTGCCGAAACAGAAGAGCTACTCAATAATCCAATTCATCCTTATACAAAACGATTAATTTCATCAATCCCAATTCCTGATCCTGCCTACAAAAGAGAACGTTATGAAATTAATTTTGATGAATTAGATGGAATAATATCAGCTAATCCAAATGAAAAAATGGTAGATGTAGGAAAAGAACACTTAGTTGCAACTCATGATACGAAAGGTTTCTTTATTGAAACTTAAAGATATTTTTTTAATACAAAATTTAATAACTCTCTCTCGTCTTTTTGCATCGATTTATTTGTTTCTAAATTTTTCTTT
>JBJKUD010000010.1:0-41317 GCA_045563315.1 Candidatus Actinomarina sp.
CGCCAGCGTTCGTCCTGAGCCAGGATCAAACTCTCCAACAAAATCTTTGAATAATTTAAATCTGACCAAAGAATCAACATGGGTTTTACCCATTTCAACTTAAAAAAGTTGAATCAACTTATTAAAAAGTTGACAAAAAAAGAGTGCTAGAAAAATTAATTTCTGCACTACCGGCGTTCATACATTACTCAGTTGTCAAAAAGCCAAAATCTTGTACTACTAGAGTAACACCCAATCGTTTAATGTGTATTATTTCTTATTTATTCTAAGAAATTTTCTTTTTCCTACTTGTAACACTTTATCTATTATTAGATCTGAATTTACATCAACTGAAAAAATTTTTTCATCATCAATTTTTACGCTTCCAGCAATTATAAGACGTCTTGCTTCTGAATTTGATTTAGATAACTTATTTTGCGTTAAAAAATTTGGTAAATGAACATCTTCATTCTGCTCAAGTGCGACTTCTGGCATATCTTCAGGCAAGTTTTTATTAATTGTTATATTTTCAAAACTTAGATTAGCTTGATCAGCTGTTTTAGAATCGAATAATTCGGTAACGATCAAATTGCCAAGTATTTTCTTGTATTCAAATGGATTTTTAGAGTTATTTTCTACATCATTTTTAAAACTTTGAATTTCAGATAATTCTAAATCTGTAAGCATTATGAAATATTCCCACATAATTTTGTCAGGTATACTCATTATTTTCCCAAATATATTTTCTGGTTTATCAGTAATTGAAATATAGTTATCTAAAGATTGTGACATTTTTTTACTACCGTCTGTTCCTACTAATAATGGAAATGTCATCGCAACCTGAGGTTTCATTTCATAAGATTTTTGTATCTCTCTTCCTAACATAAGATTCCAAAGCTGATCATTACCACCTATTTCTATATCAGCTTTTACAGCTACCGAATCATAACCTTGATAAAGTGGATAGAAAAATTCTAAAAGTGAGATTGGATTGTTGTCCTTAAATCGTTTAGAAAAATCTTCACGTTCCATCATTTGAGCTAATGTTGTTTTAGAGGCTAAGCTCATCATTTCTTCTATTGATAATTTTGATAGCCAATCTTTGTTTGATACTATTTCCAAATTATCTTTGTTCAAAATATTTTTAATTATTGGAAGAACACCTTTTGAATTATCATCAATTTCTGATTCATCAATAACTTTTCTAGTTTCAGATTTACCTGAGGGATCACCAACTTGTGCGGTAAACTCACCTAGAATCAAAACTGCAGTATGTCCATAATCTTGAAATTTTCTTAACATTCTTAATATTGCATACCAACCAAGTGTTACATCCGGAGCCGTTGGATCAACACCTAATTTAACTCTTAATTTTTTATCTGATTCGAGAAACTCTTTAAAGTCTTTTTGAGGATTAATATTTGTTGCTCTGTCTTCTATGTAGTTCATTATAAAACCAGTGTAAATCTCCATAAGTGTTTATCACGCGGTTTAGAATTTTTTCTTTGTTTTGCTATAGCTCTCTCTACTGGATGGATACGTGGTGATAATGAAATTGATCCATCTAGAAGATTTTCACTATCTTGTTGTACGCTTATTCCAAGAGCAGTTGTAATATTTCCAGGACCATAAACATTATCATTTTTCATTTTTTGTTTTCTTCTTGTCTCAACATAGTTTTTTCCAAGTATCACTTTCCCTGACCTAATTAAAACTCCTTGGCAGGATCCTGATTTAGAAGTTAAAAAGTAAAGACTGTTGTTTGCCCCGTATGTTTTTAAAACCATTATGTGAGGAGGTCCCAAAGGTAAAGATACAGGTATTTTTCTATTTAATTGATTAGCTAATGACATTTCATCTCCTTTGGCTGTGCCAAAAGCTTCTGTTTCTGTAATCATTATTTCAGTGAATTTATTTTTATATTTAGTTGATATTCTCATTCCTAAAATATCAACTGCAGCTTTTTGAGAGTTTTGAGAAAGTATTTGAAAAACTCTGTTGTTAAGACCTAGATTATCAATCATTATTTCCGCTATTTAACTTTATATCGAATTTAGTTTCTAATGTATTAGATATATTTATCAATATCTCTCTAGTTTCATTGTCATTGTAGGTTTGTTCATAATTTCTAGTTACTATTCTAATTCCTAAATTTCTTGAATTCTCATGTTGAAAATCATCAAAGATCTCTATATTATTTTCATTTTCATTCAATAAGTTATTGATTTCGTTAATAATTAGTTGCGCTGAAAAATTAACCGGAACTGAAAATGATAAATCAAACTTAATATATGGATATTGGGAAAGTGGTTTATAGTCAATTACTTTCAATTCACTTAAATCAAGTTTATTTATATATATTTCACCAAGATAAATGTCACTATCTATTTCATGTTTCATTTGTAGCTCGGTAGATAATTGTCCAAAATGTCCAACTATTGCATTATTTTTAAATATTGAGAAAGAATAATTTTGGTGAAAACCTGGTTTGGGAATATTTTCTAACTGGTTATCTTTTACAAGTTGATTTATTAAATTTTTAACAAAGTAAATATCGATGTTGTCGTCATTTTTTCTAATATCTGAGTTTGTTAATTTAGCCGAAGTTAAAAACCCTAATACAACATTTTGGTTGGGAACATCTTTAAACGTAGTGTTAACTGAAGAATCAAAAATCGTATTAATTTCAAAATAGCTGTTTAAAATATTGTTTTGTTGAAGATTAAAAGTGTATGTGTCTAAAAGACTTGACAATAGATTTGAGCGTAAATAGTTATTAGTTTTATCAATAGCATTAAATACAGTCACATATTTTTTTTCTGGATTGAATACTTTATTTTTTTCTTTGCTTACAAAACTTAAGGTCTGTATTTCTTGAAAATTATTTGATGTAAGTATATTTGAAAGATACTCCTTAACGTTCCAATAGTTACCCTTTTCATTTTTGTATAACCCCTGGGGAAGATTAGATTCAAAGTTATTAAAACCATAGTGCTTTGCAAATTCTTCTATCAAGTCAACCGACCTATCTAAATCATATCTCCATGAAGGTGCAGTAAATTCGATCGTTTTATCCTTTATTTCAGAATCAATCATTAAGTATTTGAGAGTCTTTTTTACAAATGAATCTTTTAGATTTATCCCAAGTAAATTTTTAATTTCATCTTTTTTTAATATAACTTTCTTGTTTTTAATATTATTTTTTTTATCAACAGATAATTCCGAATATTTTATATCTTGATTATCTTTTAATAACATTAAAAACTGTTCAAGGCCATATTCTTGTATATTAAAATCTATTCCTCTCTCAAACCTTATTGATGCATCTGAAATAAGACTTAATTTTCTTGATGTCTTCATTATTGAAACTTTATCAAAATATGCACTTTCTATTAACAAATTCACAGTAGATTCAGTAACCTCAGTTTCCAATCCTCCCATAACTCCAGCTAAAGCAATTGGCTTATCATCATCTGTAATTATTAAATCTTCATTTGTTAGTTTTCTTTCCTGTGAGTCTAATGTCATAACTTTTTCGTTATTATTAGCTTTTCTAACTGATACTGTTCCAAATAGCTTATCTCTATCAAATGCATGTAAAGGTTGTCCGATATCGTATAGAATATAATTTGTAATATCAACAACATTATTTATAATTCTTGTTCCAACATTTGAAAGACGGTATCTAATCAAAAATGAGGAATCAGTTACTTTAAAGTTTTCGATTTCAACTGAACCATAGGTATCACATTCCATTATTTCTCCACTATTAGTAGTAATTATGTTTGTGATTGAAGGTTTGATATTTGTTTTTTTTAATTTAATTTTTGAATCAAAATAATTAGAAAGTTCTCTTGCAATTCCCATGTACGACATGCAGTCTCCTCGATTTGGAGTTATGCCAATATCCCATAAATAATCTGTACTTGGATATATAGATGAAAAATCTGTACCTGGTAAAATTTTGTCATCTAGCAATAAAATCCCTTCATGATCATCCCATAAATCTAATTCAGATGCTGAACATATCATTCCATTTGACTCAACACCTCTAATGTCTCTTTTATCAATTTCAAAACCATCTTTAATAACTGATTTTGGTAAAGCTACTGGTACAACTGCTCCAATTTCAAAATTCCATGCTCCACAAACTATCTCATATGTTTTGCTCCCTACATTAGTTTTTGTAACACGTACTTTATCCGCATTTGGATGTGTGTATATATCTTCAACTTTTCCAACAACAATATTTGAATAGTTAGGTTTTAAATCATAATGTTCTTCAATCTCAAATCCTAAACTTTCAAATGCTTCTGATATATCTTGATTTGAAATTTCTCCTAACTCAATCCAATCATTAAGCCAAGATTTTAAGATTTTCATTAAAACTGCCTAAGAAATCTAAGATCATTTTCGTAAAAGTTTTTGATGTGATCAATTTTATACCTTATCATTGCTAATCGTTCTACACCTACTCCAAAAGCAAAGCCTTGGGAACCCTGTTCGTAACCGACATGTTCAAATACATTTGGATCGACCATTCCGCAACCTAGTATTTCTAGCCATTCACCATCTTTCCAACTAACTAAAACTTCGGCCGAAGGTTCAGTAAAAGGAAAAAAATGAGGAATAAATTTAGTTTTAATATCATTACCAAAGAATTCCTTAACAAAATACTCTAGAGTTCCTTTTAAATCCGAAAATGTTAAATTTTCATCAACTGCTAATCCTTCAATTTGATGAAAAACAGGTGAGTGAGTTGCGTCCAATTGATCTGATCTATAAACCCGACCTGGAGCCACTATATATACTGGTGGTTTATTACTTTGCATATGCCTAACTTGAACTGTGCTTGTTTGAGTTCTAAGAAGGTGTTCAAGATTTTCATCTAAATAAAGCGTATCTGACTCATACCGTGCTGGGTGCCAATCGGGAGTATTCAAAGCATCGAAATTATGCCAGGAGGTTTCAGCTTCGGGACCAGTAGCAACTGTATAACCAATCGAAGAAAAAATATCTACAACTTCGTTCATTACACTTGATAAAATATGTTCTTTACTACCTAGATTTTTATACCAATCAATTGTTATATCTTTATTGTCACTTAGTTCTTTTTCTTTAAAAAATTTAGATTGAAAGTTTAATTTTTCTTCTTCTAATTTATCTGTAATTTTTATTGATAACTCTTGTATTACTTTTCCATACTTTTTTCTAGAAATTTCACTCATTGATGATAATTTCTTTCTTTCTTCTGAAATTAAAGAATTCTTACCTAAGTATTCTTTTTCAAGATCATTGAAGTCATCAATCGACGCAACCTGTTCAATACTTAACAAAAAAGATGCAAATATCTTATCTGTATTTACTTCAGGCATTAATATTTTTTTTAGCTAAATCAACAAGTTTTTTAAAACCATCAGGATCATTAATTGCTAAATCAGCAAGAATTTTTCGATCCACTTTTACTTCCGCATTTGTAAGACCGTTTATAAATTTAGAATATGTAAGACCATGTTGTCTTGATGCTGCATTAATCCTTGATATCCATATTTTCCTGTATGTAGCTTTTTTGTCTTTTCTATGAGCAAATGCATCATTACCCGCATGCATGACCTGCTCTTTAGCAGTCCTCAATCTTTTGCTACGAGCTCCTGTGTAGCCTTTTGCTTGTTTAAGAATCTTTTTTCTTGATTTCCTACTGCTTACAGATCTTCGAACCCTTACCATTTAACTCAACAACTTTCTTATCTTCTTTGAGTCACCTTTTGATGACTCTACATCTCTTTTTAACCTTGACCAGGAATTATTTCCTTTAGCAAGTTTATAGTGAGATCTATGAGCACGTCTTCTCATAAATTTTCCTGATCCACTTACTCTTATTCTTTTTTTCATTCCCTTATGAGTTTTATGCTTCATTTTTTACCTCCATTTGGTGCTAAAACCATTGTTAGTGATCGACCATCTGGTCTTGATGTTGATTCAACCATTGATAAATCTACAAGTTCGTCTCTAAAGTTATCAAGAATCTTTTGCCCTAATTCTGGGTATTCAGCTTCTCTACCTCTAAATCTCATTGTAAATTTCACTTTATCTCCATCTTCTAAAAACTTTTTTGACTGATTTAACTTTATTTTATAATCGTTTGTATCAATTTTTGGTTTAAGTTGTATTTCCTTAACATTAATTTTTACTTGTTTTTTTCTTGATTCCTTTGATTTTTGTTTAAGTTCAAATTTATATTTACCATAATCCATTAATCTTGCAACGGGTGGTTTACTATCAGAAGAGACTTCTACTAAATCAAGATCAAGTTCTTCAGCAAGTATTAATGCCTTTTTTAACTCTAGTTCACCAACTTGTACCCCATCGGGTGCTATGACCAGGAGTTTCTTAGATCTAATCTCTTCGTTTACTTTTAATTCTGCTATTTGTTTTCCTTTCAATAAAAAAAACAGCACGAAGCTGTTTTACATACCATACTATTTTTCACAGTAGGTGGAACATCGTTCGCTTGGTTTAATTATATAACTTTTCTCTTATTATGTAAGAAAAAGATTATTTATGGCTTTTGCAGATTCAGAACCTTTATTTTTACTTTCTGTAGCTCTACTTTCTGCTTGTTGAATGGATTGAACATTAAGTACACAATTTGATATATAAATATTTTTAGTGACTGTCATTGATAAAAGAGTATTTGCAATACTTGATGATAAATATTCATAGTGGTCTGTCTCACCTTTAACAATAATTCCAATTGCAACAAATTTGTCATATTCATCACTTAAAGAATTAATTTTATGAATTAGTTCCCAACTACCATCAACTTTATAAGCATCGCATATAAATCTATCATCAATCGATTTGTTAAAACCTTTTACAAGTAATTCACTAATTTCTTTGTAATAATCAGAATATACTATTGCAACTTTATTCTTCATTAAAATTATGACCCATTTTATTTTCTTTTGTGTCAAGATAAGACGAATTTTCAGCTGTTGTTTTTCCTTTTATTGGGGTTCTTTTTACAATATTTAATCCAAATCCTTCAAGTCCTGCTCGTTTACTTGGATTGTTAGTTAAAAGGTTCATGTTTGTAATTCCTAAATCTCTCAGAATAAGGGCTCCTGTACCGTAATCTCTTTGATCCATTTCAAAACCTAATTTTAGATTTGCTTCAACAGTGTCTGCTCCCTCGTCTTGAAGTGAATATGCTTTTATTTTATTACCTAAACCTATTCCTCTACCTTCATGGCCCCTCATGTACAAAAGAACACCAGAGCCATTTTTAACTATTGTCTCCATGGCATTGTTTAATTGATAACCACAGTCACATTTATTTGAGCTGAAAACATCACCAGTAAGACATTCGGAATGAACTCTTACCATAGATGATTCACCTGCTAAATAATCCTTATAAGTGAGGGCGATATGTTCAGTATTATCATTATTATCTTTGTAGACATGTGCAGTAAATTCACCAAAATCTGTTGGTACTTTTGCACTAGACACCAAACTTACTGGGTTAGACAACTTTAAACGATATTCAATTAAATCTTTTATTGTTCCTATGGCTACATCATGTTTAGCTGAAAACTCAATAAGATCGTCTATTCTAGCCATTGAACCATCATCATTAATAATTTCACAAATAACTGCTACTGGATAATGGTCAGCTACCAAACACAAATCAACAGCAGCTTCTGTATGTCCAGCACGTCTAAGTACACCACCGTCCATAGCTTGTAATGGGAAAACGTGACCCGGCACTTTAAAATCTTCTCTTGTTGAACCTGGGTCACTCAATCCTTTTATTGTTTTGAATCTGTCATCAGCTGAAATTCCAGTTGAAACGCCATCACCCATAAGATCAACAGAAGTTGTGAATTGTGTATCTTCTTCGTTATCAATACCTTGCATTAAAGATAGCTTTAGTTTTTTTGCTACGTTTTTAGCAATAGGTGCACATACAAGACCTTTTGCATATGTAATCATAAAATTTATATGCTCCGGAGTAAGATACTGTGAAGAGATAATTAAATCGCCTTCGTTTTCTCTATCCTCATCATCAACAAGAATGACCATTTCACCTTTTTTAAATTTTTCAATAATAACTTCGATGTCACTTATCATTAATCATTTGCTCCATATATTTTGCAAGTATGTCATATTCAATGTTAACTAACGAGCCATCTTTTAGGAATTGTAAATTTGTTCTTTCATATGTTTCACTTATAACTGCGACATTAAAAGAATCACTATCAGGATTTACAACAGTTAATGAAATACCATTTATGGTTATTGAGCCTTTATCAACAATATATTTCGATTCGGTGTTTTTAAAATAATATGTCCAGAGATTATTTTCATTTTCTTCTATTTTTAGTACTTCAGAAGTTGTATCAACATGTCCTTGGACAATATGTCCACTTAAAAATGTTGATAAAGTTGCAGGTAGTTCTAAATTTGTTTTTGATCCTACATTATAATTTTTAGCTATTGTTCGTTTAAAAGTTTCATCTGAAACTTGAAAATTTAAAAAATTATCAGAATAATCACGTAAAGTAAGACATGTACCATCAATGCCAATACTTGTACCGGAGTCAAGATTTTGATACAAGTCATTCTCAGTACTTATTTGAATAACATCTTCATTAATAGACTCAATATTTCCAATTGAATTAATTATTCCTGTAAACATTACTTAATAGTATATGTAGATAATAAATTATCATTAATTTGAAATTCTGCGGATGTTTGGAATCCATTATGTAAGAAATTTGTAATGTCTGTATCTAATTTTGTACCAATTTTTAATTTCTTACTTGATCTAAACATATAAAATTTATCAATGTAATTATGTTCGAAAAAATAAGATAGAACCTTATTTCCACCTTCTACAAGACCAGTTTTAATCTTGTTTCGTAATAGAAAGTCACTAAACGAATCTTCTTCATTTTCTACATAAAATAAAAAATTATTGTATTTATTTTTAAAAGTTTGTAAATCCTCTGTATTGTTCCCCCACATTACTATTGGTATCGGATTTGTATATTGTTCTTTAAGACGAACATTCAACCGGGGTTGATCTATCATCAATGTATTTTTACCTATAATTATTGAATCAACAGTTGCTCTCAAGTAATGTGATATTTCTCGAGATTCTTTATTACTAATAAACTTTTGATTTTCATTGTAAATATAGTTATCTCCAGAAGTTGCAATTTTACCAATCAAGTATGGCTTATTATTTTTACTCTTATATCCAGGGTTTAAAAATTCGTTTATTCCTTTTTCAATCTGAACATTTATATTATTTTCCCTTAAAAGCTCTAATCCTTTACCGTTGGTCCTTTCATCTTTGTCTAAGTCACCTATAACAACTGCTTTGATACCAGTTTCCAATACTGTTGATGCACAAGAAGGAGATGTGTCATCATGAAAGCAGGGTTCTAAAGTTACATAAAGTGTATCTTCTGGTGAAACATCTGAATTTTTAAATAAACTAAATTCAGCATGGTCTGATAATTTATTTTGATGAGCAGCTACTTTTTTAATATTATTCATTTCATCAACAAGTACAGCTCCTACTCTAGGATTTGGTGAAGGATTAAATCGTAATGCAGTTTTAATAGCTTCAATCATGTATTTTGAGAAATTTAGATATTCAAGACTATTTAGCAAATATTGCTCCTCCTTGAACTGCTATATCAATACCCAAATCTTCTAATGTGTCAAGTTCTTCATTTTTGACTCCCCCGTCAACAATTAATAGATTTGAATAATTCGGATAGGAGTTTTTAAATTCATTTATTCTTTCGATTAAATTGATAGCTTTGCTTTGATTTGAGAAACCTGGATTAACCGTAAGTAGTAGAACACTAAATGCTTTCTCAATGTAATCAGATAAAACATTTAAATTTGTTCCAGGAAGAATTCCTACACCGACGTATGTATATTTATCTACCAATGTACTGTAAATTTCTGGTGTTGTAGTTTCACAATGTACAGTCACAATATCTGATCCATATTCAAATGCTTTATTTGTAAATAGTTCGTTATTATTCAACATCAAATGTGTATCAACTACATAATCAGTATTTTTTTTGATATGTTCAATTATTGCAACAGGTAGTGATATATTATCTGTAAAGTTTCCGTCTGTGATATCGACATGTAATTGATCAAAACTATCTTTATGAGTTTCTAATTCTTCAAGAAGATTATAAATATTTGATGCTTGAATGCTTGCAGAAATTTTCAATTCAAACCTCGCATATAATCACTAGCTTTCATTCTTTTTTTCCCTTCAGGTGTTATATCATCTAAATGTAAAAATCCATCTTTTAATTGAACTTTAAAATCTGATTTATTTTCAGTATATTTATGAATTTTAATTATTTTTGAATCAAATTTTATAAAAGCTGGACCTAAAACATCAAAAGCTTTTATTTTATTTTTTGCTTCATTAAGAGTGTTTTGATTACTAATAAAATAATCATTTTTTGTAAATTTATTTGTTCTTGTAGCTTTGCCTGTTTGTTCTTTTAACGATGATTTAAAATCAATAGATTCAAAATTACTCATGAAATCAATAACAAGAGCCTTATAAACATTTGATGAATAATTATTTATAACACTAACTTCATTTTGAAAAAGTATTGGGCCTTTATCTACTTCTTTAACTATCTTAAATATTGTATAAGAAAATAACGACTCACCATTCAATATTGAGGTCTCTACTGGTGATGGACCAATTAATTTTGGTAATGCACTTAAATGTATATTAAATATAGAAGGATGATTGTTTATAAATTCATCTTGAAAAATTGCACCAAAACTTACACATAATCCATAATCCATATCTGTAAACAAATCTGAATCACTGTAATAACTAAAGTTAATTTTATTAACTTTACAAAAATCTTCTACAGGATTTTGTTTAATTTGACGTCCCCGACCACTCTGCTTTGGTTCAGTTGTTACAACTTTTAGATTTTCAATTTTATTATTTAAAAACTCTAAATATGGAATACTCCTTGTATCACTTCCAAAAAAATATTTAAATGTCATTACCCGGAAATCCATTTACTGCAATTTTTTTAATTGCTTCTTTTCTTTCTTTCCTAGTTAAAGATGAAAGTAATAATTTACCTTTTAAATGATCAAATTCATGTTGTAATACCCTACCAGTTAACTCGTCCCCTTCATAAGTTATATCTTCGCCTTTAAGATTTTGGCAGAATATTTTCGCAAACTCAGGTCTTTCTATTTCCCAGTAATATCCAGGAAGAGACAAGCATCCTTCTAAAAAAATAGAACTTCCTTCTACTTCAATTTTCTTAGGATTCACCGCTACTTGAGCACCATTACCGTCATCAAAAACAAATATATTTTTATTTATTCCAATTTGTGGAGCTGCTAATCCAACTCCTGGTGCTTCATACATTATCTTTATCATTCTTTCTGATAAGATTTTTAGATCTTCATTAAATTCAGTAATTTCAGAAGATCGAGTTTTAAGTGATGGATGACCAAATGTTACTATTTCATCCATTAGATCGAAGTAACTTTCTTTGGTTCATAATTTTGAAACTTTCTGAATGTTGTAATAATTTCATTGTAATTAATATTTTCCTTTAAATTTATATTGATTTCATATTCATACACGCCATCTATTACTCTTGGACCTAATATAAGCTTATTTTGATAGTCAAGTTTAGAGTCTGCTAAAACTTTATACACTTTGTGATGTAAATTTGGTCCCCATTTTTCACGTTGCTTGATTTCATCATTAGACATTTGTTGTATTATTTCTTCTTCTAGTGAAGAGTTCAAATCTAGATCTTGGGTTGAAAGAATGACTAATATTTTGTTATTCAATTTTGCTTCATTAATTTTTTTAAATAAATATATAAGTCTTTCGGAGTTTAAATTATTTTTATAAATAATTCTTGGGTTTATTAAAACGCTAATATCAAAACGTTCATTTACATTTTTAACTATATTAAATTCACTTAAGTTATCGTCGGATAAAGTGTCATGTGTTAAAACTTTTGTAGAAAATTTATACTTGCTTTTCAGTAACTGAATACATTCGCTTATCGAGTTTCCATGGTAGATATATACATTTTCTATATTTGGCTTTCTATAATGATTTACAGTATTAAAAATATTTAAAGACGGAAATTCATTATAAAAATTGTATCGTCCCCCAAAATAATGATGTTTAAGAACAGCTAACTCAACTATGTTTAAAGAATTTAATGTCGGTAAATTATAGCCAAAGTCATTGGTGTTAAAAAAATGATAAATTGTTGAGTTTGTAGGTATTATTTTTAAATAATTATTTGATAGAACAATAATATTTTGGAAATTATTTTTACTATCTAATGCTTTTGCTATCTCATCTTTACCACCTGTTTTTTGATAAAAATCTATTGGAATATTATGTTTTTGAAAGTTCTTGAAAAGATTTTTAGCTGACTTTAAAGATGGTGTAAAAATAACGTTCTTTTTATTTTTTTCAATGTTAATAAAGATGTTGTCATTATTTAAAATACATTTATCATTTTCATTTAAATTATTATCTAATTTAAAATTATTTTCTTGATATAAATTAAACAATAACATTCCTATATTCAAAAAATTGGCAGATGCAAGATGTTTTAAATAAATTAAGTGATGTTTTGAAAGTTGATCAACTATCTTTTCAATATTTTTTATTATTTTAATATTTGGTGATTCTTCATGAATTTTTACTACTACTGCAGTTTTTTTTCTATTCCTAAAATCAACATTTACTATTGAGCCAATTTTGATTTTCTTATGAAACTTATTAGGTACTAAGTAGGTAAACTTACTATATTTATATGTGTTATTTGATAAGATCTCAACATCAGCAAACACTTTATAATATTGTGTTCTTGATTATTTTTTGAGCAATAATATGTTTGTTTTCATTTTGAGATTCATAAACTAATTCTGATTTATTAATTATTGTTACTTTATTTTCATTTGAACCAAAATTATTTTTATTTATATTGTTTATTACTAAAAAATCAGAATTCTTATCTATGATTTTTTCATAATTTAGTTCATTATTTGTTTGAGCAGAGAAACTAATCACATTTACATCTTTGTTTTTTAATTTGTATTCTTTAACTATATCAATATTGGGTGACAGATTTAAAGATAAGTTTCCATGGTTACGATTAATTTTTCCGTCTTCTTTCTCAATAATAAAATCAGATACTGCAGCAACCATAAATAAGTGCTTTAAATTACTTGATTCGCTGTTCATTGCGTTTATTAAATCCTTAGAAGTAACAAACTCTATATTCTTAACTCCTGCAACTGGTGGGACATCCTTAGAGTGTATGTAAACAACGTTATAACCTATGCTCATTAATTCAATTGCTATTGCCCTTCCTTGTTTACCTGATGATCTGTTTGTAATCATTCGCACATCATCTATATATTCAGATGTTGGACCTGATGTCACAATTACTTTTTCTTTTTTAGAATATAGAATATTGTGTAATTCTTCTGGCTCAATAAGTCTCCCCACTCCTTGATCGCCTATATCAAGATCTCCAAATCTAGGACCACAAAAAGTTACTTTATCACTCAAATTTAAAATATTATTTTGAATCTTATCATCCATAAACATTTCTTCATGCATAGCAGGGGGCAATGTAAATTTCTTTGTCATACATTAATAAAGTTGATAAAAGTAGATCATCAGCTAAACCATGAGCAAATTTACTTATAAAATTCGCAGTAGCTGGATAAATAATTACTTTATCTGCCCATCTTGCATAATCTATGTGTGGTGAACCTTCAAATTGTTCCCATTGAGAATATATTTTATTGTTGTTTTGAAAATCTTCAGAAACATATTTTAAACCTTCTTTTGTAGAGAATAAAACAACATCGTTGTTTTGATTTAAAAGATTAAAAAGTATTTCTGATTTAGATGAGGCGATACTACCAGTTATACCAAGCAGTATATTTTCGCTCATTGTTTTATTCTTTTTCGCTAACCTCTACTTTTCCAGATGCAATTTCTTCGAACGCAACGGTAAGTGGTTTTCGACTTAAACTTTGGACTTGGGGCGGTGTATAAGCTCCAATTCCTTCACCGAGTTGATTAAAGTATGAATTAATATCCTTGGCTCTTCTTGCTGAGGTTATAACTAATGCAAATCTTCCAGGTGAGTTTTTAAGTAGTTCTTCAATAGGTGGTTTTATCATTTTTTCTCCAGGTCATATAATATATCTAATATTTCTTTAAGAGTAGTCTTTAAATCTATATTTTTAAGTACATAATGAAATTTTGGGATAGATTTTCTTTGTTCAGAGGCAAGTTTCATTCTTTCTTCTATAAATCCCTTATTATGACCTCTTTCATTAAGTCGTTCTATAAGTATTTCATCATCTATATCTATAAAAATTCCTTTGTAGTCCGAATTTGTAGATAGTAATTTTGTTGCTCCATTAACTTCTAAATCTAAAATAGTAAAACTACTTTTTGTAATTTCATTTTTAGAAGTTCCATAAAAGTAACTTCCGTATTTTTCATATTCAATAAACTCATTCTTAGAAACCATTTTTTGAAATATTTCGTTTGATACGAAGTAGTAGTCTGTATAATTTTGTTCATCTTCTCTCATAGGTCTAGTTGTATGGGAAATAGAAAAATAAAATTCGAACTCAGATTTGAGTAAGTTTATAATAGTAGATTTGCCAACACCTGATGGGCCACTAAAAACAACAATCATGTGTTTAAGACGTATTCTGTTATTTTTTTAATATCATTTGTACTGAGATCTTTGAATTTTGTTTTTTCATTTAATCCAATTTCATCAAAGAAACGAGCAATTTTAACTTTTCCAAACAATCCGCTATCTGTTAAATACTTATGCACTCTAATTGAATAAAGTTGGTTATCATCTTTTGCTTTAATAATTTCATCGTATATTGAATCTAGATTATTCTCAAATGATCTAATGAATAACTGTCTTTTCTTTTTAACATCTATTAGGTAATTGTTACTCATTCTTAATCTTTTCTGATATGGTATCTAATATCCCATTCACAAATTTTGCAGATTGAGAAGATGAATGTTTGTCACAAAGTTTTACCCATTCTGATATAACTACTTTTTTTGGTGTTAAATCCATTATTAATTCAGATATACCAAGAGTTAGAACGATGATCTCTACCTTTCCGATTCTTTCATAAGACCAATTTTGTGAATATGTTCGTATTGAATTTTCTATTCTTTCTCTGTTGTCCTTTGTATGTTTTATTAATTGTTGAGCTCTAAGATTTTGATTTTCACTTAATTGAGGAAAATTTAATGAATCATGATCAATTTCATCAATATTATCTCCAAAAACTTTTTCAAATGTTTCTATTCTGAAATCGATCATGAAACTCTCGTCATATATGATTTATCTTTTGAATCAATTTTAATAATATCGTTTTCAGCAATAAACATCGGTACAACTACTTCTAAGCCAGTTTCGCAAGTTACTGTTTTTGTTGATGATGTTACAGTGTCACCTTTTACTGCTGGTTCTGCTTTAGTTACCATTAATTCCACACTAGGAGGTAACAGCACATCTATTGGATTATTTTCATATAACTGTATAGTTACTTCATTATTGGGTACAAGTAATAATCTAATATTTTCAATTTTACTTTGGTCAATAGACAACTGATCGAAAGTTTCATTATTCATGAATATAAAAGAATCACCCTCGTTGTATAAATATTGAAATTGTTTTTTATCAATAAAAGCTTGTTCAACATTTTCATCAGCTCTAAAAGTTTTTTCAATTATCCCTCCATCTTTCATATTTTTGAGTTTTGTTTTAACAAATGCTTTTCCTTTTCCTGGTTTAACGTGGGCATACTCCATTATTTGATAAATAATATTATCGACAATTATTGATTGACCAGGCCTTATATCATTTGTAGATACCATTAGGGAATAACTCCATCTTCTTTAGCTTTATTCTTCATGTTAATGAAATCTGAATAATCATTTGTAAATGACATTTTTCCATTTTTATCGGTTAAAAGGTAATATATAAAATCAGTTTCAGGCGTCTCTAATACTGCCAAAATTGAGCGTTCACCAAAACCCGAAATTGGTGTTGGAGGTAATCCTGTATATTTGTAAGAGTTGTAAATTGAATCTACTTGTAAATCTACCAACAAAACTTGAGATTTTCTTTCCTGTAAGGCGTATAAAACCATTGCGTCAATTTGCAATAACATATCATCATAAAGTCTATTTTTAATAACTGATGATACAAGAGGTCGATCTTCCTGTAACTTTGATTCAGCTTCAACCAAACTAGCTACTGTAAAAAGTTCGTTTGTAGTATTTAACCATGCTGGTAATTGATATTCATTTAATAGGTCTTCAACTACAAATTCCAATTCATTTACTAGTAGTTGCAAAATATCAACACCTGAAGCATCTAAAGCAATCTGATATGTATTTGGATACAATAACCCTTCCCAGTGTTGTAAATTACTAAAATCACCAAGATATACATATTTGCTTTGTACGTTTCCAGAAATTAGAGAATTAGCTAGTAAATCACTGTCATATCCAGTTTGGGATGAGATAGATTCTAACGTCTCAGATATCCACAAACCTTCCGGGATTGTAATTGTGTAAGTTTTCAATGGAGGCCCCTTAAGAAGAATTGCACTTATTTCATCAAATTCTAACTTGTTAGATATTTCATACTCTCCAGCTCTTAATTTGTCAGAAAGATTTTCATTTCTAAGATATAGTTCATAGGCTAGAGAGGATGATATTATTCCCTCTTCAGCCAATATTGAAGAGATTGCCGCTGCTGAAGAACCCTGAGGTATGTTTACAATAGCAACAAATTCTTGAGTATTGTCATCATTTGTTATGATGTTTGCCGTCTTATCTATTGATGTTGCTATATTTGAAGCAAAAAAAACAGATGTCAGAACGGCAAACAGAGTAAATAGGACTGTTATTAATAATCTGTTTTTAAAATAGTAATTAATCATTTAATAAATAAGAATTAAGGATTTCAACTGCAGCTAAATCATCAGTTCGTTGCTTTTTATCTTTTATTATTTTTGAAGTCATTCTCTCATCAGTTGTAAATACTGGTAAATCACTGATTTTAGATAATGATTTTGAAATGAACTCATCTACAACTTTAGTCATCCTTGTCTCATGATTGTTTAAACCTATTGGATATCCAACAACAATTTCTTCAATATTGTTATCTTCTAGAATTTTTTTAATCTCAGAAAGAATGTTTATATCTTTACTATCTAAAACTTTCAATGGATAAGGTGTATTTAACGATTTCTTTTTAATAGCTAATCCTATGAATCTCTCTCCATAATCAATTCCAATTATATTTTTCACTTGAGCGCTGTGTTTAGATTTTCAATAACTAATTTCAATGTTTTGTCTACAGAATAAGCTTTAGGTCCCCCACCTACCGATAACGTTTCATCTCTTGACGCTCCACCACCAAAGTTCTGTGAAGTTTCTATCACGAGATCAGAAACATTAAAATTTGGAATTTTTTTATCATTTTTCATTGAGATTATGACATATTTACTTTCTATTTCCGATATTAAATATACATAATCAGCGACTTCATTATTAATTGTCGATATTGCAATGTTTCTTAAACTATCTACGGTATCTGTTTTTATAGATCCAACATATGTTTTAAATTTGTTGATTTCATTTAAATCATTTGAAATTTGTTCAACTATTTGGTTATTTTCAAGTTGTTTATATTTATCAACTTTTGATTTTAATTCTTCATAAGTGTTTAAGAATGTTTCAAGTTTTGTTGGTACGTCATCAATATTTGTTTTAAGAATGTTGCTTACACTTTTATAAGAATTGTAAGCATTTGTCATAAAGTTATAAGCTTCGAATCCAGAAAGCATTTCAACGCGTCTTAAATTAGAACCAATTGATGATTCATTTAATAATACAATTAATCCAATCTCATTTGAATTATTGACATGTGTTCCTCCGCAAAGTTCTTTAGAAAAATCGCCAATATTAACAACCCTTACATCATCATCATATTTATCCCCAAAAAATGCGAGGGCACCTTCTTTCTTTGCTTCATCAATCTTCATAACTTTTGTAAATACTTCCAGATCATCAAATACATTTTTATTGCTTAGGGTAAATATTTCAGAAAGTTGATCAGATGAAACTTTTTCTGAATGACTAAAGTCAAATCTGAATCTTCCTGGAGCAACATATGATCCAGCTTGTGCAACATGAGTACCTAACACATTCCTTAGTGATGAATGAACAATATGCGCGGATGTATGACTTTTTGAAATTGCTCTTCTAAAAGTATCATCAATGACAGATTCTATTTTATCGCCAGAAGATATATTAAGAATACTTTGTATTTTTAAACCTACACCACCAGATTTAGTTTGTATTACTTCATCAACTTTGTAATCATTACCTTCAAATATAATTTTTCCTTGATCGGAAATCTGACCACCAGCTTCAAAGTAAAAAGGAGTTTTATCTGTAAAAATAGTTGTAGATTTTTCATCTTCATGAACCATAACAACCTCACTTAATGTTGAAATTTCTTCATATCCTGTAAAAACATTCGATTCTACGTCATAATCAACACTCTTGTTTGTACTTTTTTTAAAAGAACTAGATTTTGATTGATGTTCTTCAAATTTTTTCATATATTTACCATCATTAAGTTTAATCCCATTTTCTTCGGCAATTTCTTTTGTAAGTTCATACGGAAAACCAAACGTTTCAAATAAGAAAAAAGCTTTTTCTTCATTAAAAGAGTCTTTTTCTGTTAATAATTTTTGTATTTCTATTGTTCCTTTTTCTAATGTTTTATGAAAAAGTTGTTCTTCTGTCACAAAAAGTTTTAATATCTTATCTTTATTCTTTACCAATTCAGGATAGGAATCTTCATAAAGCTCAATTATTGGGTTTATTAGAAACTCTAAGCTTTCAACGTTATTTGTTAGGCCATAAAATGCTCGAATAGCTCTTCTAATCAATCTTCGTAAAATATACCCCCTTCCTTCGTTTGTTGGTACAACACCATCAGATATCATAAATGTTGAAGCTTTCATATGATCTAAAACTATTCTTTCTTGTTTACTATTCTGATTAATAATTTTTGGCTTCAATACTTCATATACTGTCGAAAACGTATCAATTTCGAATGGTGATTTTTTGTCTTGTAAAACCATAGCTATTCTTTCAAGCCCCATACCAGTATCTATATTCTTTGCTGGAAGTGCTCCGATCACGTTATAAGGTTCATCTTGAATCGATTCCATAAAGACTAAATTCCATATTTCAATGAATCTATCTTCACCACCACCTATTGGTCCACCATCTTTCCCATACATCTCACCTCTATCAATAAATATTTCAGAACATGGACCACATGGACCAGGTATATTCATTTGCCAAAAATTGTCCTTATCTCCTCTTTGAATTTTATGTTCAGGTACTCCAATTAAGTCTTTCCAAATATTGAAAGATTCATCGTCATCCTTATAAACTGTAAACCATAAATCATCTGGGCTAATACCTAAGATTTCAGTTATAAAATTATATGCAAGCTTTATGGCATCTTCTTTGAAATATTCACCAATACTAAAATTTCCTAGCATTTCAAAAAAGGTTAAATGTCTATCGGTATCTCCAATAATGTCAATATCTATTGTTCTTATGCATTTTTGAGATGATACTAAATTGTTGCTAGGTGGCTTTGCGTTACCAAGAAAGTAATCCTTAAATGGAACCATACCAGCTGCAGTAAACAATAATGTTTCATCTATAGGGATAAGTGATGCAGAAGGCATAATTTTATGATTCGAATCTTCAAAATAATTTAAAAAAGCACTTCTAATTTCACTACTCTTCATTGATGCCTTCAATGTACTTCAAGTTGTATTCAATTAATTCGTTTTCGTCAATAATAGTTGGAGCACTTGTTAGAGGATCTAATCCAGATTGTGTCTTAGGAAATGGTATAACATCTCTTATAGAATCAGAATTTAACATTACAGCAACAAATCTATCAATACCTAGTGCTATTCCAGCATGTTGAGGTGTTCCGTATGATAAAGCTTCCACAAACCATCCAAATCTACTATTTATTTCAGATTCCGTTAAGCCCCACATTTCTAAAACCTTTGTTTGTATAGATGGATCATTAATTCTTTGAGATCCAGAACCTAATTCTGAACCATTAAGAACTAAATCATAATGTAATGCTTTTGCTGAGGTTGGATCATCTATAAAACTATCTAAATCTTTTGGAGATGTAAATGGATGATGTGAGGGTTGAATGATATCATCTTCTACTTCAAAGTATGGAAAATCATAAATCCACAAGAAATTAATTGAGTCATCTTTTTCAAACAAAGATCGTCTTAACACATCAAGAATTGGGAACATTTCATCGTTTCCTGACTGAAAAATTAACATACCATTACCAAATTTTGCGATATCTGTTAATTCTTTATCCGAAACTACTTTAGACAGTGGTCCAGATACTTCATTGTTTTCAATCTTGAACCAACCAAGTCCATTACTACCGTTATTTTTTACTAGTTCATCAAGCTCATCAATTTTAGATCGAGTCAGAATTTCATTTATAAAGAAACCTTTTACAAAACCATTTTTATCAATTGCGGATTTAATAAACTTTATCTCGGTATTTTGAAAAATTTCTGTGTAATCTTCGATTGTATTTTTTATTCTTAAATCTGGTTTATCAGTTCCATATTTATTTATTGATTCATCATATGTCATATCAATGAATGGAGTATCAACCTTTACTTGATAAACTTCATCAAGTAAATTTTTAACAACAGACTCTGTAATTTCCCTAACTATTTGAGGAGAACCATTTAGTATTTCTAAATCAAGTTGTGTGAATTCTGGTTGTCTATCTTTTCTTGAATCTTCATCCCTATAACATTTAGCAATCTGATAATATTTATTAAATCCTGAGATCATAAATAATTGTTTATACATTTGAGGTGATTGAGGTAAGGCATAAAAAGCTCCATTTTGTTTTCGGGATGGTACAAGAAAATCTTTTGCTCCTTCGGGTGTTGATTTTGTCAAAGTTGGAGTGTCTAATTCGAGAAAGCCCAAATCATTCATTGAGTTTCTTATCGATCTAAATGTTTCAGAACGTTTAATTATATTATTTTTCATGTCTTCGCGTCTCAGATCGAGATAACGATACTTAAGCCGTATATTTTCATCAGTGTCCATAGAGTCATCTAATTGAAAAGGAAGTGTTTTACTTTTAGATAATATTTTAAAATTTTGAACATTTATTTCAAATTTTCCTAATGGTACTGATGCATTAACCATTTCTGACTCTCTTTGTAAAAATACACCATCAACTGAAATGTAGTATTCAGATTTAAATGTATCTAAATCAACCTTTTCTGCGTCTAAAACTAATTGTATTTTTGAATCAGCATCTCTTAATTCAATGAATATTAAATTTCCATGATCGCGTACACTGTGGACCCATCCAGTAACTTTTGTTACTTCAGTATCTGTATCTAAATTATTTAACTCTGATATATTCATATTAATTTTCGTAAGTTACTTATATTAAACTTTATTGTTTCATTGTTATTAATGTTCTTGATTGTATTTTCAGAACAGTTTAAAACATAATCGACATTGTTTTTAATAGCTTCCTTATATTGAGTATTTTCTTTACTATACCTTACTGGTAATAAGTAACTTATCCCAGCTTTGTCTAACTTGGAACTAACAGAATTAAGATCCCTTAAATTCTGTCCAATCAACATAATTTTAATTTTATGAGGGGTTCCTTTAATTGTATTAATTAATCTATCAACACCAAATGCAACACCTACCCCTGAAATTTTTCCAAGACCAAGAGTTTCTGAAAGGGTGTCATATCTTCCCCCGCCACCAACAACAGTACCGTTACTAATAAATTCAAAAGTTAAGTCATTGTAGTAATCTAATCCTCTTACAAGTTTAGGATTCTCTACAAAACTAATCCCATCATTTGTTAATTCATTCTTAAAATTTTCATAATCTATTAACGTTTCGTCATTGAGAAAATCATAAATAACTGGAGCCAAATCAATTATTTGATTATCTAGTGGATCATTTGAATCAAGAATTCTTAATGTATTTTTACCGATTTTATTGGCACTTTCTTTAGACAATTCATTTTTATTCTTATTAAAGTATCTATCTAGTTCATTGATATAAAGTTCACGTTCATTTACCTTACCAATTGTGTTTATGTTTAATTTTGCATTTAGATTTAAAGATGACAAAAATCTCATCGATGATATAAGAATTTGCTTGTTTGAATATTCATCGATCGTTCCAACTATTTCTGCACCAGCTTGAATAAACTCTCGGTATCTATTTTTTTGTGGATTCTCATACCTAAACATTTTTCCAAAGTATGAATATTTTTTTGATTCATTTTTGAAAAATTCATTATGAAATCTTACAACGCTTGCAGTTGCCTCAGGTCTTAATACAAGATCTCTATTGCCTTTATCTTTAAATTCATACATTTGTTTTGTAACAATTTCTGAATTTTCTCCTATAGATTTATTAAACAATTCTTTATGTTCAATAGTTGGTAACTCGACTAGATCATAGCCATAGTCATTAAATGATTTTAAAAATATATCATTAATATATAAATATTTTTGAGCATCTAAGCCATATAAATTTCTTGTACCTTTAACTTGTTCAATCATTTAAATATTCTCTAACTAACAAATTGTTATTTTTAATTGATTTTACAGTGTCTTTATCTCCATGTCCGGGATAGACAAGATAATCATTTGAAAATTGTGTAAATACCTCATTTAATGAATGAATCATTTCGTTTGTATCTCCAGAGTAAAGATCAGTGCGCCCTATCCCATCTTTAAACACGAAGTCTCCTGTAAACACAACACCCATAGTAGGAAACTCGAAACTAGTGCTTCCTTTAGTGTGCCCTGGATTACTATGGACTTTTATTTTGTTGTCTAGATTATTTACTGAAATCAAATCACCTTCAAACTTAGAAGGACTTAAGTTAAGAGCTGTAAAACCTTTAAGTTGTTCCTCGGGATTACGGGCTAAATGTTCATCGTTTAAATCAATATATATCGATCCATCAAATCCACTCATTCCTAAAGAATGATCAAAATGGCCATGTGTTAATAAGGCACCTCCGACAGATAAGTTGTTCGAATTAATATAATTTAAAACTTCATCTAAATCCGGCGGTAAGTCAATCACATATGATATTCCTTCTTGAATATCAGGAGTTAATATATAACAATTTGATGTTGTAAAGCTTGTATATGTGAAAATATCGTCCAATTTTAATTTCCTCTACTGACTCTTTGAACATCAAAAACATTTTCAATTTTTTTGGCATCATTCATAATTGTTTCCAGTTGTTCATTTCCACTTACTTCAACCTGAAACAACAAAGTAACTATTCGTTTACTGTTAGTAAGAGATTTTGCAACAAGTATATTTCCACCATTATCTGAAATCGCTACGGTTGCATCTCTTAATAGGTAAGGTCTATCAATTGCTTCAATTTCTAACCATACAATAGTTCCAGTTTGTGAATTAAAACCCCAAGTAACGTCTATTATTCTCTCACCTTTAGAACTGTCAATTCTTATATTTAAACAATCAGATCTATGTATTGATATACCATTTGAAATTGTGATAAATCCAAGAATATCATCACCTGGAACAGGCACACAACATCTTGCCATCCTTACTTTTATATCATCGTATCCTTCTACAATTACCAATTGATCATCTGTTGATTGATATTTCTCTGGTGACAAAATATCGTCTTCTTCAGTTATCTCTTCCGGAAATACAAATTTTCGAATTTTATTACCAACATTTGTAATGTTTATATTTCCATTTCCAAGGTTTTGATACATAATTTCATAGTTTGGATATTTAAATATATTAAGTAATTCATTTAAAATACTGTCTTTGTCTGAATAATTAAGAATGTCATCATTATCTTCTAGCCATGTATTTAATATTTGTTTACCTTTTTGTATGTCCTCATCTTTAAGTTGCTTTTGATACCATTGTTTTATTTTTGATCGTGCACGTGAAGTTTTTACAAATGACAGCCAATCTCTGCTTGGACCTTTAGTATTTTCATTAGTTGTTAATACTTCGATAGTATCTCCCGTTGATAATGTTGTACTTAAATTAACCAACTTTCCATTTATTTTTGCACCAATTAGTTTCTCACCTACTTGGGTATGTACAGAAAATGCAAAATCTACTGGTGTTGAGCCTTGAGGTAAAGTAATGACATCCCCTTTTGGCGTTAAACAAAATACTTCATCTTCATATAGGTCTAATTTCATATGGTTTAAAAATTCATTGGGATCTGGGTATTCATTAGTTAAATTTGATAATTCAGAGGCCCATTTTTGAACATCATTTTGAGGTTTTTCCTTATATTTCCAATGTGCTGCAACACCGTATTCAGCTCTGTAGTGCATATCATGTGTTCTTATTTGTATTTCCATTTTTTGTCCTGTTTCAGTTAAAACAGTTGTGTGCAAACTCTGATACAAGTTGAATTTTGGCATAGAGATAAAATCTTTAAATCTTCCAAGTACTGGTTGAAAATTAGCATGAATAAGACCGAGTATTGTATAACAATTTTTTACATCATCTGTAAGTATTCTTAGACCGACTAAATCGTTAATCTCATTAAATGTGAGACCGTTATTAATTATCTTCTTATAAATAGAATAGTTATGTTTTGGTCTACCAATTACCTCTGCAGATAAGGAGTTATCGGCTAATAATCCTTCAATCACTTTTACAGATTTTTTAATATTCTTATCTCTATTTGGAGCAGATTTTTGGATTAAGCTTTCGATTTCTAAATTTTGATTTTTGTGAAGTAAACTAAAAGATATATCCTCTAATATATGTTTTATATTTTGAAGACCAAGTCTATGAGCTAATGGTGCGTATACGTAGAGTGTTTCACTCGCTATTCTTTCTTGTTTGTAATCAGCAAGATAATTAATTGTTTGTATATTGTGGAGTCGATCAGCGAGTTTTAAAATTAGTACTCGTATATCTTTAGACATTGCAATAACCATTTTTCTAATTGCTTCAGCTTTAGCTTCTTCGTTAGTGTTGTATTGAATTTTGTCTAATTTTGTAACACCATCAACAATATTCGCTACGTCAGTTCCAAACTCATTTTTTATATTTTTGTAAGTAATATCTGTATCTTCAATTAAATCATGTAAAATTGCAGCAATTATTGTCTCTAAATCCATACTTAATTCAGATAAATAGAGCGCAACCTGTAAAGGATGAGTAATATAGGGTTCACCAGATGCTCTTTTTTGGTTTAAATGTCCATCAGAAGCAAAATTATATGCTTTTTTAAGAAGTTCTTTATCATCTTTAAATTTAGAACTTAAATCATTAAATAATTCATCTGCACTCAAAATATCGGGATTTTTAACCATAATTTAATGGTAGTAAGTTTTTTATTTATTAATTATCTTTGATAAAAAGGGAATCGTTACAAAAATTGAACTGTAAGTACCAGAAATAATTCCTATAAATAGAGGTAAAGCAAAATCAGTAAGTGTTCCAGACAATCCAATAATATTTCCTAAAAACAATATTGATGCAATTGGTACTGCTGATGTGATTGAAGTGTTGATGCTCCTCATAAGAATTTCATTAAAAGTTTTATTTAATGTTTTAATGGATAGGTCAGATTCCTTATTCAATCTTTGACTATCTCTTAATTTATCAAACAAGATAACAGTGTCATATAAGGAATATCCAAGAATAGTTAATAAAGCAATAACTGTTGATGGTGTAATTTCAAAATTAAGTAAGAGATAAATAGACGTACAGACAAATAAATCATGTAACAATGCAATAAGAGCAACAATTGAAAATCTAAATTGAAACCTTATAGAGATTAATAAAACAATAAAAGAAAGAAATATAACTAAGGCACGAATACCACTAGAAGTAATTTCTTGACCAAATGTTGGACCAACTCTTTGAAACTCTATTTCATTTGAATCAATATTAAATTTATTTGCCAAATAGTTAAGAAACTCTGTTTCGTCTGATTGAGTACCTTCAACAGCTCTAAAAAGTATAGAGTTCGAATTTTCAAACGTCTGATATCTCGAAACTTCAAGAATATTATTCTCTAATATCTCATCAATATCAGATTTATCATATTCTGATGAAAATTGATAAGTTGTTCCTCCAGTAAAATCAACTGAAAAATTCAAATTCAGAACTCCTAGAGCAGCACTCACAAAGACTAACAAAAAAAATAGAATCTCAACTATTAAAATATTTTGCAATAATTTTCTTTTTTCATAAAAGTTAATTGATGTATTTCCTAAAAACAAATTTTTAAACATTAGTAATATCCTTATTTTTGATTGGATACATTAATCTTGTATTTTTTATTTTTGCAACAATAACCGGAATAATATTTCTGGTGTACAGTCTTGTGAACATAAGATCAAAAATAGTTGCTATACCTAATGCCAAAGCAAATCCCCTAATTGGACCTACGGCAAGAATATATAGAAGAAATGCAGCAGATAAAGATACAAAGTCTGCAGTAAGAATTGTTTTCCATGAATCATCAACTGCTTTGTTAGCCGCAAATTCAAATGATCTACCTACCTTTATTTCATCTTTCAACTTTTCAAATGTCACAATGTAGGAGTCTGCAGCCAAACCAATAGAAACAATTATTCCAGCAATACCAGCTAACGTAAGAGTAAACCCTTGGAATTCACCAAGTAAAGAAATAATCGAATAAAATAACAGACCAAACATTGATAAACCGATAACTGATATGAGACCTAATATCCGATAATAAAGAACAATAATTATTGAAATTATTATTAATCCAACTAACCCAGCTTGTAATCCTAAATTTAACGTATCCTCACCTAAACTAGCTGAAACTTTCTGAATTGATGACCTTTCAAAAGATACAGGCAAGGCACCGTAACGTAAAATTACTGCGAGATTATTCGCAGATTCACCAGTATCAGTATTTCCCATTGAAATAGCTGCTGTTCCTCCTGTAATACCAGTATCTGGATTTACATCTAAAGCAATTCCAGGTGCTGAAACTATTTCACCATCTAGCACAATGGCTAATCTTCGTCTTTCTCCTATTTCTCCAGCTAATTTTTTTGTCAGATTTGTAAATTTGTCTTCTGACTCACTTTTAAAGTCAAGAGATACAATCCATTCATTTTCTGGGTAAACAGCAATAGCATCTTCAATATCACTACCAGATAATTCAGCTGGCCCTAAATGATAAATTACAGGATATCCTTGCGAAATTGAAAGTAAGTATGAATCAAAACTTGGATTATCGGATATAGTTAACCCGATTTGTTCATCAACTCCGGGTACTGAAATTTTAATTGGATTTTCTGGATCTTCCTCGTTTGGTAAATATTGAAAAGCGGGAGAATAACCTGTATCAATAGATGAATCAAGAACAGGTCTAAAAGTTAATAATCCTGTTGCACCTAGTGCTTCAATCGCTCTTTCTTGATCTGTAACCCCAGGTAATTGAACTAATACAGCACTATTTCCACTTATAGAAATTTCAGGTTCTTGAACATCACCAAAGGCTTCAATTCTTGTTCTCATAATTTCAACTGCTTTTTGGAGTACTTCTGGGTCAGTATCCTCATCTGCAGTAAGAATTACAGATATGCCACCTTGTAAATCAAGACCTAATTTTGGGGAAAGGGATGTTTGTTGAACGTAAATAAATAAACCAATAGCAATTAAGGGAAGAAAAAGTAACTTAAAATATCGTCTCATGAAATATTTTTAATATAAGCTGTTTGAATTTTTATTTCACCTTTTTTAAGAACTAAAGTCACAGTCTTTTCATCAATGGAAGTTACACGTCCAAAAATTCCTGAATCAGTCAAAACATCATCTCCAATTTTTAGATTCTCAACGAATTCACTATGTTTTTTTTGCTCTTCTTCTTTGTGGTAGGTATAAAAGAATATAAAACACAACAAAAACCAAAATTATTGGTAGCAAGTTCATAAATTCATTCATTTAAATATTCCTTTTTAAAACTATCAAAACTTGAGTTTAATATACTATTTCTAGCTTGTTGAATAATATTTTCAGTTTGAATTATATTATGCACGGTAAGATAAAGCCAAGAAGATGTATTTTCATTTACATATAAATGCCTTAGATATGCTTTTGAGAATCTTGCACATGTATAACAATTACAGTCTTCATCGATAGGATTAATATCTTTTTCATATTTTTTGTTTTTAATATTTATATATTCATTTTTAATAATTAACTTTCCATGTCTAGCAAGTCTTGCAGGCCATACACAGTCAAACATATCAACACCTGAGTCAATTAAATCGATTAAGCCAACAGTATCACCTAATCCCATAACGTATCTTGGTTTATTAATTGGTAAAATTTCTGACAATAATTCAACTACAGATTTTCTTTCTAATTGTGATTCTCCAATTGCTAAACCTCCAATCGCATATCCATCAAAATTTAAATTTATCATTGACTCAGCAGACTCTGCTCTCAAATCAAGATTTAATCCACCTTGTACAATCCCAAAAAGATTTTGAGAAGGGTTATCATGTGTATCTTTTGCTATTGTTGCCCATTGTTTTGTAATCTCAATAGCTTTTTTTTGTTCTTTATCAGGTTTATCTACACCAATTAAACAATCAAATATCATTGCGATATCACTTCCTAATAAGTTTTGGGTTTTTATTGAATCCTGTGGTGTTAATTTAAAATATGAACCATCATATACATTTTTAAATTCGATACCATCTTCATATAGTTTGGTTGGTAAGGACCATGCTTGAAATCCTCCAGAATCTGTAAGTATTAATTTATCCCAATTCATAAATTTATGTAATCCGCCATGGTTGTTGATTATTTCTGCACCAGGACGTAAATGTAGGTGATATGCGTTTGCCAAAAGAATTGATGTTTTATCTAGATACTCGTGGGGTGTCGACTTTATTGTACCTCTTGTTGCCACTGGCATGAATGTGGGAGTTTCTACTTCATTTTCATTTAAAGTTATTAAGCCTGCCCTTGCTTTCTTATCTGTTTTGATTATCTCAAATTTCATTTGTTTTTTACCTTAAAGAGAACTGCATCACCAAAACTTAAGAATTTTAAATCCTGTTTAAGAGCATACTTATACAGTTCTCTCCAATTATCACCGTACATAGCATGAACAATAGATATTAACGTACTTTTTGGAGCGTGAAAATTAGTGATTAGATAATCAGCTATATTAAATTTAAATCCTTTTGTAATAAACAAATCTGTAGTTCCTTTAAATATCGAATTTAAATAAACATATTCCAATGTTCTTAAAGTAGTAGTGCCAACACAATATATTTTGTAACCATCTTTTTTCTTTTTAATTATATTTGAATAAACATCTTCTTGAATTTCAAAATTTTCAGAATGGATATTAAAGTCTTCAACAAAACTAGTATTTATAGGTTTAAAAGTTCCGAGACCAATATCTAAATTAAGATAATGAATTTCGATACCCTTATCAGTTAATTTGTTAAAAATATTAGGAGTAAAGTGTAAACCTGCAGTAGACGAAGCACTTGAAAATCCTTTGTTGCTAAAAAAATTTTTATAGAACTTATGCTTATATGATTCATCAATAATATATGGTGGTAATGGTGTTGTACCGAAATTTTTAATAATGTCTAGAACAGGTAACGAGAATTCAACATTGAAATGATCACTGCTTTTTGATATCAATGTAATGTTAAAATTTTTTAATAATATTTCTTTATTTAAAATTTTTTTACCTCGATATTTTACAAGACATGTTGCAGACGTTTCACTTAAAATTTTTAGTATAAATATCTCAACAGCACCCTTTGTTTCTAATTTATGTGTTTTAATTCGTACATCTATTACTTGTGAGGAATTAAATATTAATAACGATTTTGAATCTAATATATTATCAATATTTAAAAATTTATATATTTCCTTAGTCTCTGCAACAAGTAACTTTGAATTTTCAGGATCTTTATATGGCTCTTGAGCTATGGACTCTAAAGGTAAACTGTAATCTAGATCAGATATTGGTGTTTTGTTCAATTACTTATTAAGTAAGCTAATAAATAAATCATAAGACATGGACACTACTTCCGGTATTCCATCACTAGAACGTCTTTTATTTCCTGACTGTCTCTTTAGTTTTTTCCAAAATAATACAGTATTTTTTTTCACCAGATTTTTCAAGAGCTTTTTCTAATGATTGGTGGATATTAAGATTTTGCCTCGACTTAGCTTCTATAAAATATTCAACACCATCAACGAAAAGTTGAATGTCACCAAGATCATTTGAACCACCTTCAGCAAATCTTTGTGCTTTCATATTGGAGTTTTCGTTTAATCTTTTAACAATATTAGATTCGTACGTAGTACCCTGTTTTTTTGCTTTATTGACCACAAACTAATTGTAGCTAAATTTATTGTGTTATTGCTTCATCTAGGAGTTTGTTGTCTATATCAAAGTTAGCGTATACATTTTGTACATCATCTAAATCTTCTAAAGCTTCAATTAATTTAGATAATTGATTAAACGAGCTTAAATCTAAATTAATCGATGTTGAAGGTAAATATGCTACTTCTGAATTTACTAAGTTAAAATCAGAAGTTCTAAAGATCTTATCAATTTTTTGAAACTCAGAGGCTTTAAATTCAAACGTTATTCCATTTTCTGTTTGCTGAATATCTATACAATTATTATCAATTGCTATATCAATAACTTCTTCTTTATACTCATCAAATTGAAATATAGCCTTACGTGAGAACATATAATTAACACTTCCAGGAGATCCAGTGCTCCCTCCGAATTTATTGAAAGTTGCTTTTACATCTGATGATGTTCTATTTCTATTATCAGTTAAGCACTCAACTAACACTGCTACACCATTTGGTCCATAGCCTTCATAAGTTATTTCATCAAATATACCAATTGAACTATCTCCACTAATTCTTTTTAAAGCGTTTTCTATATTTGAGTTAGGAACAGAGTTGGATTTTGCTTTACTAATAGCCTGATACAACGATGCATTGTTATTTGGGTCTGCACCACCATTTTTGCCTGCAACTTCTATACCTCTAATTAGTTTTGCAAAAAGTTTGCCCCTTTTTGCATCATTAGCACCTTTTTTTCGTTTTATCGTTGACCATTTAGAGTGTCCTGACATTAATTCCATCCTTTAAAAAATTTTTAAGCCAATCTAGATAAATACTATCATTTGTTAATTCTGGATGAAAAGAAAGACCAACAATGTTATTTTCATGTATCCCGACAATTTCGTCATCTATTGCAGCAATTGGTGTAACCGTATCTGCATAAGATAATATTTTTGGTGCTCTTATAAAACAGTACATCTCTTTATTTCCATTGAAATCCACTAATCCTTCGAACGATTGGTTTTGTCTACCATATGCATTACGTTCAACAACAGTATTTAAACATGCTAGAGAAGATTGTCCATCAATAACATCATTAGCTAAAAGAATTAATCCAGCACATGTTCCTAAAGTAGGTAAACCATTACTGATTTTTATTTGAATTTCTTTGAATAATCCTTCATCATCTTGAATCTTCATCATTGTTGTTGATTCACCACCTGGAAGAATTAGCGAATCTATATCTTCAAGATCTGATATTGATTTTATTAACTGATACTCTTTATTGATTAATTGAAGTGATTTAATGTGATCAAAAAAAGATCCTTGGAGAGCTAATACCCCAGTTTTCATTACCAACCTCTTTTAGCTAACTTCTCCGTCTCATCTAAATCATCAATATTCAATCCAACCATTGGTTCTCCAAGGTTAGTAGAAACCTCTACAAGTTTTTCAGGATTATCAAAGTTAGTAGTTGCAATTACGATAGCTTCTGCTCTTTCTTTTGGGTCGCCACTTTTAAAGATTCCTGAACCCACAAATACACCATCACAACCTAACTGCATCATTAAAGCTGCATCAGCAGGTGTTGCAATACCACCAGCGGCAAAATTAACTACTGGTAATTTTTTAGTTTCATGAATATCTTTAACAACCTCGAAAGGTGCTTTTATTTCCTTTGCGATTGACATAAGGCTGTTTACATCAGAAGTAATAATTTTGTTGATTCCATCTGTCATGCTTCTCATATGTCTTACAGCTTCAATTACGTTACCCGTTCCAGCCTCACCTTTAGTTCTTATCATTGCTGCGCCTTCGCCAATTCTTCTACATGCTTCACCAATATCAGTTGCACCATTAACAAATGGAGTTTTTATTTCATGTTTGTATATATGATTTTTGTCGTCAGCAGGAGTTAGAACTTCACTTTCATCAATAAAATCTATTCCTAATGATTCAAGCATTTGTGCTTCAACAAAATGTCCTATTCTTGCTTTAGCCATTACAGGGATACTTACTGAATCTATAACTTCTTGAATGGTTTCAACAGATGACATTCTAGCTACTCCACCTTCTGCACGTATATCAGCAGGTATTCGTTCTAAAGCCATAACAGCTACTGCTCCAGATTTTTCAGCTATTACAGCTTGTTCAGCGTTAACCACATCCATGATTACTCCACCTTTGAGCATTTCTGCTAATCCTTTTTTAATATTAAAAGTTGATTCAATTTTCATATTATTAATAATAACTATAAATTTTTATAGACATAAATCCATTTTTGTAATACTTTATCCATACTGAAGTTATCTTTAATATAGTTAAATTGGTTTAACCAGATTTGATTCATATTATCTCGATCAAGATTCTCTAATGTATTTAATAAATCTTTGAAGTTGTTATTTAAGAAGAAGATTCCTCTATCTTTTAATAAAGATTTAAATGCTTCTATATCTGAACATACAGCAACATTTCCTTGATTAATTGCTTCTAAAATTGTTATTCCAAAACTTTCAGATTTTTTATTTGGTGCAATATATATACCAACATTTGTTATCAAAGATACTTTATCAACTTCTGACGGTTTTAAGTAAAATTTAACTGCTTTATTGGAGTTTTTTTTATTTGTAATAGCTAAAAATTTAGATGGTGAATTACAATATTCAGCTAATTTAATAAAAAGCGATAGATTCTTTCTTTTTTCATCTCTGCCAATAAAAAGATAACCATCATTATTGATGTAATTAATGTTTTCATTAATTTGAATCATGTTTGGAATTATCGATATTTCTTTGTTTAAGGCAGTAGCATTTTTTAATGCTTCATTACTTACTGCAGTTGAATATAATTTTTTTTTCTTTGTAAATAAATATATAAACTTCAAACAAACTTTTAAAAAACTACCAATATTTGCATGATGAGTAACAATAATTTTTTTATTTGTATGCATTCTCCAAAAGAAAAATGGCATGAAAGGCTCGTGTACATGGATAACATCAGCCCATTCAAGAGATTCATTAATTATTCTTTTAATAGGAAAAAAGGTTATAGGATTTTGTGAACCATTAAATGGTATTTTTGTAGCTCTCCCAATGTCATAATCAAATGAGCCAGGGCCAAGAATTTTTGATTCAATACCGCTATTAATAAGACCTTTTTTTAATAGTTTGACCTGATTTTGGACACCACCATGATGATTCAGATCATAAGGGCAGACTAATAAAACTTTAATATTCAACTGTCCAAACTGGTTGGATAGAATGCCAATCATTTATGTCCATTGAAAGGATTTCTTCAAAGCTTTTTGATAATGTTTTTAGTCCTTGTTGTATGCTTGTAGCCTCATTTTCGAATAATGGAACGTAAAAAGGTTTATGAAAATATAGTTTATAACCAGTAGACATTTTTATCATCGCCGTTGGAACTATTGGGACACTAGTTTTTAAAGATAATGCAACTGGTCCTTTTGGAAATGAAGCAATGTTAGAAAAAAATTCTACAGCTACTCCCGACTTATTTACACTTCTATCAGATAGTAAACAAATGTCTTTACCACTAGCTAATTTGTCTACAAGTAAATTAAATGTATTTTGTCCTTTTCCACCAATTACAATCTCTATTCCAAGACTTTCTCTTAATTTCTTAAACCAATTGAGAACATATTTATTAGACAATGGCTCCGCTACAGCTAATAAATTTAAATTAAGACTATTCCCTGCAGGAATAGCAAATTCCCAATTTCCCATATGAGGAAGTGCGAAAATAAGACCTGGATATTGTTTTTTTAATTTCTTTACGTAATCAAAATTAATAATTTCTATTTTATTGGAAATACTCTTCTCATAATTTCTACTAGTTAACCAAAGTGTCTCAAGCCAATATCTTGAATAATTTATTTTGACCATCAATGGATTGTATTGTAGATCATTAGGTTTAAATATTTCTATTCTTCTTTTGTACAACAATGTTGAGGATCTGAAGGTAAAGATAAAATATATAATTCCAATTGGGTATGCAAGAGCACGTACAATAGTAAATGGAAGAATACTTAATATTCCATGAAATAAACGTATAAAAAGATATTGAAAAAGTTTCATTACAAATTCTTATAAAGAATAATAAATCTTTGATATACAGTAATCCATAAAATTGCTGTAAAGAAATAGACAACTGTGAAAGGTAAAGAAAATAACATATAGATTACTGCAAAAATGACTCTTTCTGGTCTCGCAGCAACTCCAACTTTGTTATTTATTCCTAAAGCCTCTCCCCTTGCTCTTAAATATGGGACAAGAGTCGATCCTGATAGTATTAAGAAAATAAAAAACAAATGAAGATCTGTATCTACATATTTTATAGCGACAACACTCCATATAAAAAGCTCACCAATTCTATCTATAAACGAATCAATTAATGCTCCTTTTTTTGACATAGAGTTTGTTGATCTAGCCAATGGACCATCAAGGCCGTCAATAGCGCTGCCAACAAAAATAACGATTGCACCAGTAGTTTTAATATCAATAAATAATAAATAACAGCCGACAGTTACAACTAGCAACCCCATCACAGATAGAACGTTTGGTTTCAACCCTATTGCTATACAAAGTTTTATAAAAGGTGAAGCAAACTTTTCAGATTGCTCCTTTAAATATTTTTCAAGCATTTAATATATCTTCTGTATAAACATCATTTATTAATTGAAGACTGTATGCATTTATCTCAACAATTGATTTTAAAAGTGGTGGATTTTCATGACTGTAAACGATAACAGTCCAAACTGGATTCAAGAATAAAGGTTTTAATTTGAATTGAAAAGTTAATGCAATAGAATAATACCCAATCGAATGGGAAATAATATTTTCTAAATGTTCAATAATTGAATTTTGATTTAACGTAATACGATTATCAATTAAATATATAAATATAGCCACTAAAAATAACAGTAGAGAGGTTGAAGCAAAATTAATCCAGTCAATAAAGTAATTTAGTAATAGATTTATGGAAGCAATGATTGAAACTAAATGGCCAAATCGTCTACGACGAGAAGGATCAGGAATGACATAACTTCCTACTGCTAGCGAATTTAAATCATCAGGAACATTCTGCTTTTGAACATCATCTTCATTAATATTTATCCCTTCAGCCATTAGAGTTTAAACTTTGGAATTTTAAGAACATTTTTAATTTGCTTAATGCCTTCCTCTAACTTTATATCTTTTTGATTGTCTTTCTCGTGAATATTAAGTGCCATAGTTCGTGAGGAAACATCCTGTTCACCAATAATTATTGTTACAGGAACTTTTTCTTTTGATACATCATGTATTTTTTCGCCTAATCGTATTGACCTATTATCAATTTCAAATCTGACATCCTTTAAAGATTTAACTAATTCCTCAACATAATTAGAAACATCACCAATTGTTAATACCTTAACTTGTACCGGAGCAAGCCAACCTGGAAAATGACCAGCATAATTCTCAATTAATATCCCAGTAAATCTTTCTATTGATCCCAATAATGCTCTGTGAATCATAACTGGCTTAACTCTTTTATTATTAGAATCTACATATTGCAGGTCAAAATTATCTGGTTGTGTAAAATCTACCTGAATAGTTGATAATTGCCATCGTCTGCCTATTGCATCTTTTACATGGAGATCAATTTTTGGACCATAGAAAGCTCCTTCACCATGTGCAGTTACATAAGAAATATTTTGATTATCTAATGCCGAAGCCAAACTTTCTGTTGCTGTGTTCCAATCATCATCATTCCCAATAGACTTTTCTGGCCTAGTTGATAAATCAGCTTCAATTGAATCAAAGCCAAAAGCGTTAAGAAGTCTTATTGAAAATGTTAAAAGATTTAGGATCTCTTCTTCGATTTGTTCGTTTGTACAAAAAATATGTGCATCATCTTGAGTAAAGCCCCTAGCTCTTAACAAGCCATGAAGTACACCAGTTTTTTCGTATCTATAAACGGAACCAAGTTCAAAAAACCTTAAAGGTAACTCTTTATATGATCGTATCTCACTTTTATAAATTAATATATGAAATGGACAATTCATAGGTTTTAAGTAGTACTCATCGTCATTATTTTCCTCGTTTTTTAATGGTGGGTACATACCTTCTTTGTAATAATCAAGATGCCCGGATGTTTCCCACAATATTGAACGACCAATATGAGGTGTGTATGCATATTCATAACCATTATCTGCGTGAGCTTTTTTTGAATAATCTTCTATATTTTGTCTTAAGATTGATCCTTTCGGCTTCCACAAAAATTGACCTGGGCCAATTTCATCTGTGTTAACAAACAAATTCAATTCATTACCTAATTTTCTATGATCTCTTTTTTCAGCTTCCTTTTGACGAACAAGATAATTATCTAAATCTTCTTTAGAAAACCAAGCAGTACCGTAAATTCTTTGTAGTTGAGGGTTTGTTTCTAGTCCCCTCCAATAAGCTCCAGCTAATTTAGTAAGTTTGAAATGGTTTATTTGACTAGTATTTAAAACGTGTGGTCCTTTGCAAAGATCTTCAAAGTTATCATTCCTATAAATCGATATTTTATCATCGTTAACTCCTTCAGAAGGATCAGCAGTAGTAATTAATTCTTGTTTAAATTGCTGATTAACAAACTTCTTTTTTGCATCATCTATTGAAATCTCCTCACGAACAAATAATTGGTTTGCTTTATTGATTCGTCTCATTTCATTTTCAATAGATGTAAGGTCGTTCTCCTTAATATTATCTTTAAAAAGAAAATCATAATAGAAACCGTCTTCAATTGAAGGTCCTACAGCGAATTCAGTCCCTGGGAAAAGATTTAATACTGCTTGTGCAAGAACATGAGCAGTTGAATGTCTGAGTGTATCAAGTGCATATTGATCTTGTTTTGTATAGATCTTACAAGTTGAATCCTGTTTAATGATATGTGATAAATCTTTTAATTCACCATTTACATCAATACATATAGCACTTTTAGCCAAACTATTACTTATAGATTTAGCAATGCCTAATCCATCAATATCTGAATCAAACTCTTTAATTGACTTATCTGGAAGAGTTATTTTTATCATTATATTTGTATATTAATTAAGAATATATTCTACCTAAGAAACTATAAATTTTATTAACATCTGTTTTAATAACTATATGAAGAAAAATACAGAGATAAATTTTGAGAAAAATAAAATAATTGTTTTATTTAAGAATGTAATTAAAAATCAATCCATATCTCTTGAATTTATGCCCTTAAATCAATATCAGTTAATTTGTAGCAATGTATCAATTACTAATAAATCAAAGTCGTTACATGTAAATTCAACAGATTTAAGAAAAATCAATATACACAGTCTTGTAAAAACTAGCCTGAAGCTTATCGATAAAAATATTTCTCTTGATCAAAAAAGATATAATAGATTAAATTATATCTATAAGCCCTCAATTAAAGTCAATGATATAACAAAAATGATTAACAAAAACATTTATTCAAATAGAGAAGAGCTCCTCTCAATTTATTCACTTCTGTATATATATATGCAAAGAGATTTTGGAGATAACATATCAAAAAAAATAGCTGAGAAGACAAAGTACAAAGAATCATATGTTAAAAATTTAACTAAAGAGTGTTTTAGCAAAAATTATATGAAAAACTCAAGTAAAGGATTGGCCGGAGGAATTTTAACTGATAAGGCTTTAAAAGCTCTTAGCCATTTGTAATTTTAATATTATAAATTACAACATCTTCATTTGGTTTATCATTTTCACCAGTTTGAACATTACCAATAGTATCTACAACATCTAGACCACTTAACACTTTTCCAAATATTGTATATTGATACGGTAACGGATAATCTGCATGCATAATAAAAAATTGACTTCCGTTAGTATTAGGTCCTCTGTTAGCCATAGCAACGATCCCTTTATCGTAATTCATAGGATTATTAAGCTCGTCCTCAAAATCATAACCAGGATACTTACCCATATCTCCATGACCAGTACCGCTTGGATCTCCACCTTGTATCATAAAACCTTTTATTACTCTATGAAAAATTACGTCATTGTAGTAACCATCGTTTGAAAGGGTAACAAAATTATTAACAGTTATAGGTGATGTTTCAGTAAAAAGTTCAATAACAATATTTCCTAAAGAAGTTTCGAGTTCAGCGCTATATTTTGAATTAACATCAATTGTCATTTCTTGCGCTGTTGTATATGTTTTATCGTAAGTCATTTCTGTTACCTCCGTTGTTTCGACGATTTCATTTTCAACGGTATCTTCACCGCAAAAACTTAATAATAACATAGATAGAATAAATAGCTTTTTCATGATCTATCAATATTAGTTAATCTCACAGTTGAACGAGCACATTCGACTTCATTATTATAAATTTTAGCTTCCCAAATTTGTGAACGTTTTCCTAACTTTATAGGGGTAGCTTCACAAATAATTACTCCTTCAGTTATTCCTTTAATAAAATCTGTATTGTTATTAACTCCAACCCAGCTTCCTTCTTGAGTGAAATATGCAGCGTAAGATATTGCAGCTTCAGCCATTGTGTCAATAACACCACCATGAACCATACCCATTGGTTGTTTGTGAAAATCTTTTACTTCAAGTGAACTTTTTACATAATTATCTTTTATTTCGATAATTTTATGGCCAATAAATGGATCGAAAGTACCATCTAAAAAATCTTTATTATCCATATTTTTCAAAAACTCTTTCTAGTCTTTTTTCACCAGTCCCTGATAAGAACCACCAGAAACCTACAGATAGTGTAACGAATGTTATGAAAAGAATAAAATAAACGAAATATATATTCATGCCTTTATTAAACATTTGCATTATCGACCACGAGTACGTTGAGACACCATAAAATGTTATAAATAAAGTTACAAAACTAAACCATGTAAATCCCTTGTTTAGAACAGCTACTACAATTTTCTTTTGATTAATCGGAAAAAAGTATTCATTCTCTAATTCATGAGCAATTAAAATATCTTCGTTGTATTCGTTATTTATTCTTTTTTCTATAAATTGTGTGTATTGCCGAGAAAAAATTAAAAAATAAGCGTGAAAACTCAATATCACTGATCCAAATAGAGAAATCAAAGGAATTAGGTAAAGAGCGTTGGAGTTACCTAGAGATAGATAAATAAAAACAGTATTTAAGACGAAAAGTACTCTTACGTCTATTAAAAATTGATCATGATAATACTTATTCATTGATCGCATACGAGACAATTGTTCTTTATAGATTGTTATTTTTTCCATTTGTTAAAGTTTATATAGGTTATGTTTAATATTAAATTTCCAATTCGCTTAATTATATTATTAATCATTACGGTTATAGTAAATATTTTTTCAACAGTAACGATTGAATACAATGCAATATCATTTCAGGAATATAGAAATATTGAAATAATTTGCGGTGATTTATATGGTGTTTTAACAACCAATGATATTGATCAAGTACCTAGCGAATTACGGGTTAACTGGAGACCATGTCGTGAAAAAGCTTTTACTGTATTAATAACATCAGTATTTACCCTAACTTTTTTAATAAGTTTATTAATATATTTAATAATCCTCTATAAAAATCGACCAAAAAGAGAAGATATTAATGATTTACTTGGAATACTGAAAAGGATGAATAAAAAATGAAAATTGGAGCAATGGTACCTCAAGGTTGGAGGATGGATTTAAATGGTATACTCCCCGAAAATCAATGGGATACAATATTAAAAGCATCTAAAGACATAGAAGATTTAAATTATGAATCAGTATGGGTGTATGATCACTTTCATACTGTCCCGTCACCTACTCAAGATCCAACATTTGAATGCTGGTCATTAATGGCAGCACTTTCACAAGTTACTGAAAAAGTAAGAATAGGACAAATGTGTACATGTAATTCATATCGTAATCCTGCTTATTTAACAAAAGTGGCTTCAACTATTGACGCTATGTCCGGCGGAAGACTTGAATTTGCAATAGGAGCTGGATGGTACGATCAAGAATACAAAGCTTATGGCTACGAATATCCTAGTGCTGGAGTTCGTTTGAAAATGCTAGAAGAAGCTTTACAAATTTACATAGCCATGAATACAGAAGATAAAGCAACTTTTAAAGGTGATTATTATGA
The DNA here is from genome assembly GCA_045563315.1 of Candidatus Actinomarina sp. Taxonomy (GTDB): domain Bacteria; phylum Actinomycetota; class Acidimicrobiia; order Actinomarinales; family Actinomarinaceae; genus Actinomarina. The sequence goes on from JBJKUD010000010.1 coordinate 40,743, forward strand.
AATTGAAAATGCAATTAATCAGCCAAAGCCACTACAGAAACCTTATCCTCCATTGTGGGTATGTGGGGGTGGCGAGAAAGTTACTCTTAAATTACTTGCTAAATATGGTGATTATGGAAATTGGGATGTAGATGTTCAAGGTTTCATAGATAAATCAGAAATTCTAAAAAGTCATTGTGATCAACAAGAAAGAGAATATTCAGATATTAAAAAAACACTTCACACCAATGTAATCATTGGTGAAAATCAGATCGATTTAGAAAATAAAATTAACAAAATCTCAGAAGTAACTGGTATTCCAAAAGAAATGTATATTGATAAACCTCTTGTAGGTACAATTGAAAAAGTTTTCGACACAATTGAAGAATTTAAATCAGTAGAGTGTGAATATATTATTGCATATGTTCCTGATATTGTATGGGGAAATAGTCTAGAAATTTTGTCCCAAAAGATATAAAAAAACGGAAGCCCCCAAAAAGGAGGCTTCCCAACAGGGCTGCGTATCACACTTAATTGAAACGCACTCTTAGAATACCATGAACATTTCTTAAAAGTAAAGTTATTTACCCAAAAGA
>JBJKUD010000011.1:0-7686 GCA_045563315.1 Candidatus Actinomarina sp.
CAAAAGATATAAAAAAACGGAAGCCCCCAAAAAGGAGGCTTCCCAACAGGGCTGCGTATCACACTTAATTGAAACGCACTCTTAGAATACCATGAACATTTCTTAAAAGTAAAGTTATTTAGCCAAAAGAAGGATTTTTAGTATTCGGAACCAGAGAAATCCAAACTTTTCCCTTGGGAACATACAATATATTGTTATTGTCGTCAACAATATGAAATGGATCTAGATTTGAACCTCTTTTCCAGTTAGCATCAATCATTTTTCCACCATGTAAAATGATTGCCCGTCCTTCACCAACAGTTTTTACTGATGGCAATTGAAGAGGATGTAAATAAGGTTCACAAAATAAAGCTATGACTGTATCTGTTGAAATTTGACCGGTGTTTCCATTTTGATCAGCCCAGTAATGAATGTTGTCAGTTCTTTGATTCTTGTATGCATCATAATAAGTTCTACGATAATTAGAACCATTCCATGTCCAAGTCGTAGATGTATAACCTGAAAAAGTCAATGTTAAAAATGAGTTACTTTTCCAATTAGAGAACGATGGATCTCCCCAGGGAAATAAAGGTTGAGGATTGTTTGTCTTTTTGTATCCACGACCAACAGCCGTTGATTTTAATTTAGTTGTATCAGCATATAAATTATGAGGTGCATTTCTTGAAGATATTCTAAAATAGTCAGGTCTCCTATCTGTAATAACAGGTACTCCCATATCAACTATTTCTGGAATTAAACCGCCTGTTGCACCACTAGCAACTAATACACCTCCAACAGGTCTAAGCATAGTTGGATCAGTAGGTCTAGCCGAGCGAATAGGTCCGTGATAAATTGTGTCGCTTTGGTAGAAAATGTTTATAAACCTTGTCATTCCACCCTCCACAAGTACTTCAACAACAGCATCTGCATTTTGAGGTCCTGATTGTGGACGAGCGTTTACATTATTATCATTTTTAATTCCTATTACGATTGAATTATTTGCTCCTGAAGGCATAGGAAGTCCATTTACAGGCGAGTTAACACCAGTAGTGTAATTTTGAGTTGGTACAGGTCCAAGCGATACATATGTTTTTTCTTTAGTTAAAGACCAATTCTGATTTAAATATGCATCTAATTCAGCTTCTGAATTTACTTGCGCAATTTGACCATATCTGAATACAAAAACTGGATAAAAGCAAGGATCAGGAACCCAAATCTGAGAATCATTTACATAACCAGTAATACACTCAGCATTAGGGTTATAGTTTCTTAAATCAACAGTTAAAACACCATTACTAGTTGCTGTAGTTGATGTTTCATTTACAGTAATTTCTACGAAAGAATCTTCACCTTTTTCTAAAGCAACCTTAGTTTTAGGACCTAAAATACCGTCAACAACTAAACCGGCTAACTTTTGAAATTCTTTTAAGGCATTTTTAGTTTGACTTCCGTTAATACCATCAATAAATCCGGTATATAGGTCTAAATCTGTTAATTTTTCTTGTGCAATTTCTATATCTTTTGAATAGATATTTTCGTTAATAACATCAACTTGTGCGCCCCCTATATTTAAATAAGAATCTTCACCTTTTTCTAAAGCAACCTTAGTTTTAGGACCTAAAATACCGTCAACAACTAAACCGGCTAACTTTTGAAATTCTTTTAAGGCATTTATGGTAAAAGTGTTATTATTACCATCAATTTCACCTGTATATAATCCAAGATTAAAAAGTTGATACTGAGCATCTTCAATATTCTTTATAACTATAGGAATTGTGGTTGTAGTACTAGTTGTTGTTACAGGTATTGAAATTGTAGTTGGTAATGTAGTAGTTGTTGTGTTTGAGATAATTTCAAAATCTGTGATATCACTAATTTCTACAGTACTTTCTACATTATTATCGATATTTACAAATTGGGTAATTGCAAATAAGGACAGTGAAATAATAAGTAATGCTCCAATTGATTTAAAGGAAATTAATTTTTTTTTATTTGTACTATCAGATACTACTTGAGTAACTGTAAAGTTTGTTTTTGTGTTTTTACTACTTAATGGTTGGAGGGATGATTTTTTCGAGTTTCTTTTTCTATATAAATCTTTATGTAATTTTTTATGCATAAATAACCCTGTAAATTTATATTAATAAGTAAATATTAAATTAATTGTTTTTAATTAATTTTCAGACCAGAGAATTTCACCATTGAGCGGCAATATATGAATCCATTGTTTACTAGGGGGTACTTCTATTTCTTCTTGATTATTATCTAAGAATTCAAAAGGTTCTGTTATGTCGTTTCTCCTCCAAGTACCTTCTATATATTTACCATCGTGAAATATTGTAACTGGTCCAACCCCTACTGTAAGAACACTCGGCAATGTAGTTACTTCATCGTTATAAAGTGGACCCTGAATTACGACTACTGTTGGAATTTGTAATATATCTGAATAACCATCCCTTGTAATAAAATTATGAGCTACAGCATCATCGTCTGGAGAATAACCATCTACAATAAATCTGCTGTATTGATTATTGTCAACTTTCCAAATAACTGTAGTAAAGTCACTATATTTTACGGTGACTCTGTTAGCACCAGTTGACCAGTTTGACTGGTCATTTCCAAAGCTATATAAAGGATTTACATCTTGATTGAAGAGGAAACCTCTTGAGTCAATGTACTCTCTGACCAATTCCGTATCCGCGTATAAATTATGAGGTGCTTTTCTATTAGCTATACGAAACATCGTTGGTGCTGAAACTTCTTCCAATACTGGAACACCCAAGTCTCTTATTGCTGGAATTAGTCCTGCTGTAGCACCAGATACAACAAGAATTCCTCCATAAGGTCTTACCAAATTTGGATCAGTAGGACGCGCTGAACGTATAGGGCCGACGTAGGAGCTTGTCTTATCCATGTAAAAAGCTAAAAATCTAGTCATACCACCTTCAACTAATATTTCCATAACAGTATCAGCTTCTTGAAGACCTGATTGCGGTCTTGCATTTAAGTTATTATCAACTTTAAATGCAATGACTCTTCTTGGTCTTTTAAGCCATATTTCAGGTGCTAATTCAAGACCAGTAAATGGTGACATTTTTTCATTATCATATACATAGCTTTCAACAATATCAGTGTTATCTCCTTGATTAGATGTAGTTGTAGTTGAATCATTATCATTAACAGGAGATTCCGTCTCTAAAGTTGTAGTAGTTTCAATAATATCTTCTGATTCATTTGAAGATGAACACATTACTAAAATAAAAACTAAGAAAAGAAAACCGAACTTTTTCATATGATCATACTAGTGCTGAAAATCCTACTTTAAGTAAATTTATTTTTGAATTGTTTATCTGAAAATAAGTTAAGTTTTTAAATAATCTTCTTGATTTTTTATTAGTTACAAACCAAGGAGGGTCAATAAATCTTGATATTCGAAATTTTGTTTGTACTACACCTTTAAGAGGAGATTCAAAAAGTAAGGAATTATGAACAATTGATTGACCACTTTGAATATCGGTATCCTTATTTCCAGGGTATCCACCCCAAGGAAGTTGTGGAATAATATATCCAATTGCAGCCCATTCGTTTATAGCTACTGTTCCATACTCTAGATTCTCAATATAATTTTCTAATATGTGAGAATTAAGTTTCTTATTATGGTCTTTCATGATTACTGATACTCCAAGATTTCCCCATAATTTACTATTACAGTATTCAATTGCTTTATTTGAATAATCTTCAGGGGAAGCATAATCAATACGTTTGAAATAAAGTGCTGAGGACCATACTTCATCTAATTCATATTTATTGTATGCTTTAATTTCTCTTGTTAAATGTGGGGTTACACAACTTAATTTGTTAACTCTTTCATAAGCTTTGTCTTTTTCTAATTTATTAAGTCTCTCAATGCTATCTGGATAATATGCTTTACGTTCATTAACTTTATTCATATAAAATTTTATATATTTAATTAACGTTTCAGTTTGCCCCCAACCTTCAGGAAGAACAACAATTTGTGCAGCAATACAATTAAAACCGTTATTATTTAGCTTTCCTGTAACAATTTTTCTTGCTTGATATTTAATATCAGAAGTTGTCCATTTACCAGGATGAATTATAAATGGTGTCACGTTTCCTAGTTCAGATGAAATAGATTTAGAGTTTAATTTAGGTAAGCTTTTTAATTTTCTTTCCTTTTCAACTAATTGCCTTCCATATACAATATCTTCAAAAGTTTTATCAGAACCAGTTAAATGAATATGATTAACGCCAGAGTGATTTGCCATATATTTAGATTCATCCACATTACCTGTAGAAACAATAATGTATCCTCTTTCAATAAAATTCTCAAATACTTTTTCGAAGACAGGTTTTAAATACTCATTGACCGGATTTAGTTTTAGTAAAATTACAGACCTGCGAGTTATTAAATGATATAAAACATCAAGATATGGAATTGATGAAAAATTTCCAGCCCCTAAAACTAATGTTATAGAAGGATTTATATCATAACGTTTAGAAAAGCCTCTATATTTATTTATGTCGTCAAAGGACATCGATTTATTGAAATATACTTTGGCATCTATAAATGGAAAAGTTAATTTTTCAATAAATTTATTTGGGAAAACTTTGTAACTATTTTCATCTTTATTATAAAAATCTATTGATAATTCTTCATTAGATTGGAGAGTCTCAATATAGTATTGTGTTGCTAGAACTGCGGAGAATGGACCGCCTAACCATTCTTCACCTTCTGCTGGAGTTTTAGATGTACCTTTATTATCAGAACAAACAGTAGACCAAAAAAAAGATACTTCTTTAATATTTGATATAACTTCTTCAAGCATTGAAGAAAGTTGTAAATCAGTAATATTGTTAAATTCTTTTGAATTAGTCCTTAAGGTTGTTATGTATCTATCTATATCTAATTTTGTAAGGGACATACTTACATATTATTCAGTTATTTCAAGAAGTTCAAAATCTCCCCAATTAACAGTTAAAAATTTCGCTGGAATTAGCTCGTTAGGTCTACCTATAGGTAAGTTTTTTGGATAATCTTCAAGTACAGTATCCTCTTGTTGTAAATCAGAAATGATAACTTTTAAACTCTCTGCTAAATCATCTAAGGTTTCTTTAGATTGTGTTTCAGTCGGTTCGAACATTAAAGCTTCTGGAACAATTAAAGGGAAATAAATGGTTGGAGAATGAAAGCCTTCATCTAAAAGTGCTTTTCCTACATCGTAAGCTTTTATTTTATGAGACTTCTTTAGATCTTTAACAGATGTAACAAATTCATGCATGCATGGTTCGTCATACGCTAAAGGTATTATTTTAGATACTTTAGAACTGAGATACCTCGCATTCAATACTGCATACGCACCCAACGTGTCTAGACCTTCTTTACCAAGAAGCTTCATGTATACAAGCGCTCGTAATGTAACTAAAAAGTTACCGTGATAACCATGCATTCTTCCAATACTATTTTCAGGTTGATACCAGTTATATTTTCTGTCCTTATTCTCAGCTATCGGTCCAGGAAGGTATTCCTTTAAAAATTCTTTTACAGCTACAGGACCTGAACCAGGGCCGCCACCACCATGAGGAGTTGCGAATGTTTTATGTAAATTAGAATGTACTATATCGAATCCCATGTCACCAGGTCTAGATGTTCCTACGATTGCATTTAGATTTGCACCATCATAATAAAGTAACCCACCTGCATTATGAATAATTTGTGAAATAGTAAGTATTTCTTCTTCAAAAAGTCCACCAGTATTAGGATTCGTTAACATCAATCCAGCAGTATTTTCACCAACTATTTCTTTAAGTTTTTCAATGTTTACCATGCCTCTATCATCTGTTTCAACTTCTACAACAGTAAACCCAGCCATTCTTGCTGAAGCAGGATTAGTTCCATGAGCAGAATCAGGAACTATAATTTCAGTTTTATGTTGAAGATTGTTTACTTCGAGATATTTTTTGATAATCAACAAACCGGTCAATTCTCCTGAAGCGCCAGCAGGTGGTTGGAAACTAGCAAAATCCATACCTGTAATTTCACATAAATAATTGCCAATTATATACATCACTTTTAAACAACCTTGTATGAACTCTTCTGGCATTGATGGATGCATATTTGCGAATCTTGGATCTGAAGCAACAGAGTCGGCAAATCTAGGATTGTATTTCATCGTGCAAGAACCAAGAGGATAAAATCCTAAATCAACAGCAAAGTTTCTATGAGCAAGTCTTGAATAATGCATAACTAAATCGTGTTCCGAAACTTCTGGCAATCTGGCTTTTTCTTTTTTCAAAGATTCATGATTTATTTTTACTTCTGGTACATCTAATTTTGGAAATTTAGAAGCTCTTCTCCCTGGGCTAGACAATTCTTTAATTGTTGGTTCTGGTTTACCACCAACTAATGGAAGTGAACTAGCGTTTCCACCACTAACCATTATCTACCTCCTGTAAAGCTAGAATATAATTGTCAATCTCAACTTTTTTTCGCTTTTCAGTAACAGCAACTAAAACATGTTCGTCATCATAGTAAATGCCTGCTAAAAAGCCTTTATCTCCCATTTTATTAATTACATCGGAGGAATTAGTTTTAACTTTTAATAGAAATTCTCTTAAGCTTGAGTCATCATTAGGAATCACATAACCGTTATTGATTAATTGTTTCCTCATATAATTTGCTTTTTGAATCGAATGATATCCCATTTCATACATGCCTTCTGGACCTAGCCATGAAAGATGTATTGCAGAACCAATGGCATTTAAGGTTTGATTTGTACAAATATTTGATGATGCTTTTTCTCTTCGAATGTCTTGTTCTCTTGCTCTTAGAGTCATTACATAAGACTTATTACCATCCTTATCTCTTGATTCACCAATCAATCGTCCAGGAACAAGACGAGCAAATTCTTTTTTAGTTGCAAACCAACCAACAGTTGGTCCACCAAAAGATAATGGGGATCCAAGTGATTGTCCTTCGGCTACGATAATATCAAATCCCATCTGTCCAGGTGTAGTTAATACTCCCAACATTGATGGATCTACATAACAAATAGTTACAATACCTTTTTCTTTTGCTTGTTGAACTAAATTAGTCAAATCTTGGCAGGAACCTTCATAATGAGGATAAGATACAACAAAAGCTGCTTGTGTATCGTCAAATTCAAAATCAGAAGGAAATAAATAATTATCTAAATCTATATAATTTAAATTAAATTTATTTTTATCAATTAACGTATTTATAACTTCTTTACTATTTGGATTAAAACCCGATGAAATTACTACTGAGTCTCTTTTGGTTTTATTAATAGCTACAGAAATGGCTTCAGCAATTGAAGTTGCTCCATCATATAAAGATGCATTTGCTAGTTCCATGTCAGTCAAATCACATACCAATGATTGAAATTCAAACAAAACTTGAAGAATACCTTGAGATATTTCAGCTTGATAGGGCGTATATGAAGTCATAAATTCAGGTCTCATAGTCAATGATTTAACAGTTTGTGGTAAGTAAACGTCATAATGTCCCCCGCCAGCAAAACAAATTAAATCAGATTTGTTGCGTGCAGCAATATCATTAAAATAATCAATTGATTCGAGTTCAGATAAGGATTCGGGTAAATCAAGTCCATTTTCAAGCAATAAAGCATCAGGTATATGTGTAAATAAGTCATCTAGAGAGTTGATACT
>JBJKUD010000012.1:0-6983 GCA_045563315.1 Candidatus Actinomarina sp.
ATACGATTGTTGTTTTAGGACATGAAAACGAAACATTGACAGATAAAATAGATTTTTACAACAGCACAGTCATTATTAATGAAAACTGGCAAGAAGGAATTATTTCTTCAATTCGTACAGGATTATTTCATTTAAGTTCAAATAAAGAAATAGATAGCGCGATGATATTTATGGGAGATCAGCCCGCAATAAGCACTGAAGTAATTCAAGAAATCATAAATTGTAAACATTATGAGGATGAAGTTGTTGTTCCTCAGTATCGCTATCAACTTGGATATCCAATTCTTATTCCAAGATTTTTTTGGAACAAGCTTGAATTAATTACACAAGATGATTTTGAAGGTTCTGACTCGGTGTATAAAAATTTTGAACTTGTTGACTACTTAGAAACTTCGGAAATAAATTTAAAAGTTGTAAATTTTAATTTTTTAAAACCAACGGATTACGACAAGCAGTCTGATTTTTAGAGTGGGAAAAACTCTCTAAATTTTTTCTTAGTTTTTTAAAAAAATTTTGTAAACTTTAATAATGAATTCGATTGACTCTATAAATGGCATGACCCATATTGAAGCCACAAAACTAAGAAGAGCAAGAGTCAGAACTACAATTACATTTCTCCAAATTGCTTCAACCCGTTCAGGAAGAGCATTGCTTACTAAAGAAACAGGCATTACTTCACCTAAACTTTTACATTGGGCCAAACGTGCTGAACTTATGAAAATAAAAAACCTCGGTAAAGATTACGCCGACCTTTTAGAGGCAGTTGGAGTAGAGAGTGTTGCTGACTTAAAGAGAAGGAACCCTGAAAGCCTACATGAGATGATGAATGGAATAAACCAGAGGAAAAAAATTGTTGATAGAATGCCATCATTAAAAAGGGTCACTAAATGGATTGATGATTCTAAAGATATTGTCATTACGGTATCTTCTTAGTTAATCATTTATCTATCATTATTATGTGAAAACTAAAACCTTTAGAATTTCTTGTGCTCAGCTATCTTTTTCAGTAGGTGCGATCCAAGAAAATAAAGAGAAAATTCTTAATAAGTTAGAAGAGGCTGAAAAAATATCTTCCGATATCGTTTTATTTCCAGAACTTTCATTAACGGGATACCCTCCGGAAGATTTACTTTTAAGAGAGAGCTTTGTTGGAAAAAATTTTGCAGTATTAGAAGAAATTGCAGAGTTTTCAGGAAAAACAAGTGGAGTAATAGGTTTTGTAGACAGAAGCATAAAAAAACAGACAAATGACAATGTAGAAAGAAACATAACAAACGCTGCTGCTATTGTCCAAAATGGAGATGTCAAAGGAATTTATCATAAGTGTTTTCTTCCAAATTATTCAGTTTTTGATGAAGCAAGATATTTCGACAAAGGTTTAGATCCTTCAGCCCTATTTTGGTATGAGAACATTGCCGTAGGGATAAATATTTGTGAAGATATTTGGATTGACGAAGGCCCCGCTGAAGAACAAGTTGCAAAAGGAGCATCTATAATTTTAAATATCAACGCTTCACCTTTTGACATTAACAAAATTGATCAAAGAAAAGAAAAGGTTAAGAGTAAAGCTAAAAAATTAAATGTTCCGATTGTTTATTTGAATATGGTGGGAGGGCAAGATGAACTTGTTTTTGACGGAGGCTCCTTCGTTGTGGATAAAAATGGTGAATTTATTTATTTAGCTCCTGAATTTAAAGAAGATTTTTTTACTTTTGATATTGAACTAGAAGTAAGGGATATAGTTTCAGATTCATCATTGTCATTAAATGAAAAAAATATCAAAATAGATCCTTTGAAAAGTAGCAATAATTTAAATAAGACTGAATCCATGTATTCAGCCCTGAAACTTGGCCTATCAGATTATGTATCCAAAAATAAATTTAAGAAAGTTTTAGTTGGCCTATCAGGAGGTATTGATTCGGCATTAACTGCAACAATAGCTTGTGATGCATTGTCTCCAGAAAATGTCATTGGAGTAGCAATGCCATCTAAATATAATCCAAATTCATCTTTGGAAGATGCAAAAAAGCTAGCCTCAAATTTAGGTATAGAGATTAAAGAAATAAATATTGAAGATACCGTTGAAAACTTTAGAAATTTAATAGGAAACAACACAGATGCAAAACTACAAAATGTTGTTGATGAAAATATTCAATCAAGAGTTAGAGGAAATATACTTATGGCTCTTTCAAACCAGCTGGGAGCAATGGTAGTTTCAACAGGTAACAAATCTGAAATGGCTGTTGGTTATGCAACACTATATGGTGATTTGGTTGGGGGATTTGCATTGCTCAAAGATGTCTATAAGGCAGATGTTTATAATTTAGCTAATTATCGAAACTCTTTATCACATGTAATACCTGAGAGCACAATATTAAAAGAACCAAGTGCAGAATTAAGTAATGACCAATTTGATTCTGACACCCTTCCAGACTACGACATACTCGATAAAATAATTAAACTTTACATAGAAGAAGATTTTTCATCTGAAAAAATTATAAACTCAGGAATTGATAAAGATATTGTTTATGACGTTCTTGAAAAAATAGATAGAAATGAATATAAAAGAAATCAAGTTGCTCCTGGTGTAAAATTAACAAACAGAGCTTTTGGGAAAGACAGAAGAATGCCAATTACAAATACTTATAAACGAGAAAGAAACTAAATATGTATTTAATTAATGGAAAAGAAGTTAAAAAAGAAGAATTTAATATACCTGTTGAGAATTTAGCAATTTGGAGAGGTGATGGTATTTTTGAAGCTATAGCTATCCATAAAGGTTATTTATTTGGGTTAGACAAACATTTAGAAAGATTTGCTAAATCAGCAGAAAAAATGTTCTTTGAAGACATTGATTTTGAAAAAATAAAAGAAAATTTAACTTCTATTGCATCAAAATATGATGATGGATATATGCGAGTAATAATTGGTAGAGGTACAGATAAAGACAAAAGTGATGTATATATTTTCTACCAAGACTTAATCAATTTTCCAGAAAGTTTTTCATTACAATCACAAAAAGCTCATTGGCAATCTGGAGGAGACTTTTCTCTAAACGAAGTAAAAAATATTGGTTCAAAAACAATTTCATATGCCATGAATCTTAATCAAACGAGGCTTGCCCAAAAGAATGGGTTTACGGATTCTTTACTTTTAAACAAAGATGGAATTGTTCTAGAGGGTCCTACATTTTGTGTTAGCTGGATAGTTGATGAGAAAATTTATGTACCAACTCTTGATCTAGGAATATTAGATTCAATAACAAGACGTACATTAATCGATATTGCAAAGGAAGCAGACCTAGACTTAAAAATCGAAAATATACACATTAATGATATTTATAAGGTTGATACAGTATTCGCACTATCAACAGCAAAACATGGAATTTTTGTAAGTAAAATTGATGATCAAGCATACACTGAAGACCCTCTCCTTAAATTAATTAGAAAGTCATTTAGTGATTTCATCGAAAAAGAAAGACAATTAAAAAAAATAACTTAAGGAGGTTCACTTGAGATTAACTGAATACTCTCATGGCGCTGGTTGAGCATGTAAACTCTCACCTAGTGAGCTTGCTCAAGTTTTGACGCAATTTAAAGATCATAAAGCAACAAAATCCTCTAACTTAATTGTTGGTTTGGATAATCCCGATGATGGAGGAGTAATTAATGTTGGCAACCAAAAAATAATTCAAACAGTTGATTTTTTCACCCCGATTTTGGACAATCCATATGACTGGGGAAGAGTTGCAGCAGCTAATGCATTGTCTGATGTTTACGCAATGGGAGGAGAACCTATTTCTGCTCTACAATTGGTTTGTTGGCCTAGAAATGAAATTAGTTTTGATATCCTATCTGAAGTAATTAGGGGTGGTCTAGACACAATGGAAAAAGCTAATTGCACAGTTGTGGGAGGGCACAGCATAGATGATAAAGAGCCAAAATATGGCTTTTCTATTACAGGTATTGTCGAAGGAAAGGTATTAAAAAATAATAGTATAAATAATGGTGATAGACTATTTTTAACCAAACCAATTGGAACTGGGATTATAACAACTGCTATCAAGAAGGGTGTAGCATCAAAAGATAGTATCAAACTTGTCACTGACATTATGACAAAATTGAATAAAGATGGTCTCGAATTCGGATTAAAAAATAATGCGAACGCCCTTACTGATGTGACAGGATTTGGATTACTTGGACACTTATATGAAATGTTAAAAAATTCTGGCCTTTCAGCAACATTAGACTTTGAAAAGGTTCCCTTAATTTCTGGAATTAATAACTACTTGGAAAAGGGAATTTATCCGTCAGGGAGTCAACGAAATCTTGATTATTTATCTAATAATATAATCCATGACTCGAATGAAAAATCTATACAAATATTATGTGATGCTCAAACTAATGGAGGTTTATTAATATCAATTCCAAAAGACCAAGAAATAAAATCATCTAAGAATATAACGATTAACAAAGATATTTGGGAAATAGGTGAAATTAATTCTAAATATAATGAAAAGATAAATATTATTTAAATAATGATTAAAACAATTGCAAAAGTTTTTGCCTTCACATCAATTTTTAAAAATTTAGTTCTTACACAAAAGGGTAAGACTGAAGGTGTAACCCAAATACATCCAGTAAAAATACCCGGAAGAACAATTTTTGTTAGAGAAAAAGAATATTTTATTAGAGAGAATCTTATTGAGGGAACCATACCGATTATATTTTTACACAGTTGGGGTACAGATTCATTAGGAAGTTGGTTTAATGTTTTACCAAAAATAAAAAATATGAATTCATTTATAACAATCGATCTCAAGAATCATGGTCGCTCAGATAGTAGTTGGGAAAGATGGAGTGTTGATGAAAATGCTGATGTTGTTATCAGCATTATTAATGAATTAAATATTGATGAATGTTATTTAGTTGGATGGTCTATGGGAAGTGCTGTCTCCCTAACTATTTCAAAAAAATTACCTAAGAAAATAAAGAAGATGGTTTTAATTACACCTTTTAGTTGGATTGAAGGAGAACGCTATAAAGATAATTATTTATTTAAATTATTAGTAGGAGGTGTAAGAATTAGAGAGAGACTATTTCCAAATAAAAATCCACAATCAAAATTCTCCTATCTTAAAAAATCAAAAGCCTTAAGAAATGAATTTACTGATTGGGCATGGAATAATCTCCATGAATCAAAAAATGATTTTATTTATGGAGATGGGGGACGGCATGTTGTTGCATTTGACTCAAGAGAATGGTTAAGTGAAATTCAAACAGAAACACTTGCAATAATAGGTGGTAGAGACAGCCTAGTACCTCAAAAAGCTTCTAAAGAAGTTATAACAAATATGATGAATGTAAAATCAGTAACTTTTAAAGATGCACTCCACGGAATACCCTGGACTCACGACGAAGAACTTATTGATGAATTAAAAAAGTTTTTAAATTTATGAAGAATATATTATTTATCGCTCCAACAAGCTACACAATTCCATTAAATGAGACATTAAAAAAAAAGTTTTCTGTTTTAAATGAAGTTTGCAATGTTAGGGTTTTAGCTTTTGCTGATATAAGCACATTCTTGAGTGATGAATATGGAAAATTTTTTCTATATAAAAAAATTAACAATCGTTTAATAAATTATCTTAAGATAATTCAAATTTCTATTTTTATAACTCCAAAAATCATAAAAAGAGAAAAAATAAATATCGTTTGTTTCCAAGACCCAGTTTCATCTTTTTTTTCAATCTTGTTTTTAAAGATTCGATCTATAGACGTAAAGATTATTGTTGAAACTCATGGAGATTTTATAGAAACCTTGAGCTTGGAAAAAAATTTATTATTTCCAAAAGCTTATAAAAGATTGTTTTTTTTGATGGCTAAATATTCATTAAATAGATGCGATAAAGTAAGAGCAGTTTCCTCCTCAACAGAACAACAAGTAATTCAAACATCTCCGTCAAAAGATATTGTTAGGTTTCCTGCTTGGGTAGATTTTAAAGATTTTCAGGAAATTGATTCAAAAATATCCAATCATGATGAATTCAACATATTATTTATCGGAAGTGTTACTGATAGAAAAAAACCACGAATGATTATTGAAGCAATAAATCTCTTGCAAGATAAAAATATAAATCTATCTATTGTTGGACCTACTCCCAATGAAAAATACTTAGAGGAATTGAAGGATCTCATTATCAAAAGGAATCTAAATAGTCAGGTTTCCTTAATTGGGTCAGTTGATAGAGAAAGGGTAAAAGAATTTTATGCAAATTCAAGTTTAATGGTTTTACCTTCAATTTCTGAAGGTCTAGCACGTGTTATTTTTGAATCCCAGGTTGCATCATGTCCTGTACTAGTTACTGATGCTCCTGGTATGGGTGATATTGTAATTGATGGACAAACAGGTTTTATGTTTGAAAGTAACAATTTAGACAGCCTCTCAGAAAAGGTTGCTTACATTAAAGCGAATTATGAGGAAGTATCTGCAATTGCAAAAAATGCAAAAAACTTTATATTATCTAATTACTCAGAAGATAATTTTAAATTTAGCTTTAAAAAGCTTTTTGATACAGTTTAAAAAACAAAACTGTCCACTCAAGTTGCTATTCTTGTAACATGGAAATTTTATTTTTTGTAATAATCCTTATCCTATTGGGAGCCAATTTATATTTTGTAACAAAAAAAGATACGCCAGCTGATGAAAAAAATGATGAATATTTAATCAAAGGAATAGTAAGCGAACTTATAGAAAATGAAGAGTCACAAATTTATAAACTTCTAAATAGATCTGATCAAACAGTCAAAGAATTTCTCGAAAAAACTGGGGAAATTAAAAGTTCAATTACAGGCGTTGATCAACAAACACGAAATCTAATTTCAGTTCTTAACAACAATCAGAGTCGAGGACAATGGGCAGAATTTCAAGTTGAGGATCTTCTGGGAATAATGGAATATAAAGAGGGTATACATTATGAA
>JBJKUD010000013.1:0-6534 GCA_045563315.1 Candidatus Actinomarina sp.
ATAACAATTAAATAAGTAATAAGAGCAATTTTTAATACTTTATTTTTTTGAAAGAATTTATCCATATACTGATAATAATTTGTTTTGATTATATATAAAAAAAGAGCCGGATAAACCGGCTCTTTTTATTTATTCAAATTATATTATGAACAAGGTCCTGCAGACCAGTCATAAGCACCAGCAGATGAACCGACATAATCTTTTTTAATTACGACAGCTCCACTACCAACACTTCCGTCTGGTTTTGTTATGGTACTTGCAATATCAGGTAGACCAGATCCTAATTTCTTTTCTGGCATCATACCATCAGAGCTAACAGTTACGTTTGTTGCTGCTCTTCTAATACCTGCTCTAGTAAGATCTCCACCTTTTACTGCAGCTTCCAGTACACCTTTAAGGTGATACTGTGATCCCCATCCTCCTACGAAGAATGTGCTTGCACTATCTGTTATTTGAGACAGTGTTGCTCGCATAATACCGTGACCTACAGTGTCTGCTTCATACGGTGCAATTCCAAAGGACATTGCATATATAAGTCCAGATTCAAATAGACCTTTTACAGCAGATCCTTCAGCTACGAAAGCATCGTTATACGATGTTCCCAAGAACATTGCAAAAGGAGTCACTCCTTGTTGCGCTGCTCCACCAGCAACTTGAGGTGCTACTGCTAATCCTGTTGCTAAGAAGTAAGCATCAACAGGTTTAGTAACAAGTAACCCAACTGCTTGAGTAACGTCAAACTCTGTTGGAGGTGCTAAATATTCCCATGCAACTTCAACCCCAGCATTTTTTGCTGCTTCTTTAATTCCAAATGCATAATCTTTACCGTAATCACTTTCGTAACCGATAATTCCGACAGTCTTGATATCAACAAGACCACCTGTTAAAGTTCCTGCATTTTCTGATGCCCAGTCCATAGCATTCATTCCGTCTGCACAATACTGTGTTCCGAATTCAATTACTGTGGATGCATCAACGTCTTTAAACGCCCAACCTGACCACCAGCTCATTGGTACTGCTACCATGTCATCTTCATTTAAATTATCCAAAATAAATAATGTTTGTGGTGTTCCAAGTGACATTGCAAAGGCCGCAACTTCATCTTTTAATGAGTTATAACCTTCTAAATGTTTTTGTGGATTGTATGACGCATCAAATCCTTCTTTGATTGCCACACTATAATCTCCAATTCCACCAGATGAATTAGCCCAGAGCCAAAATGCTCTCTGTCCTATGTCTAGAGCTGGACCAGCAGCTCCAAAAGGTCCTGAGTAATCATTTAACATTCCAAGATAAATACAACCTTTGGTTGGATCTGCTCCTGTAGGAATGTTAGATATAACTTCAGGGCAAGGTTCTTCTGTTACACCAACACCTGTTTTCACCGCAGTGGCCGTAGTCACAGCAGGAGAATCAAGTGATTCTTCTACTACTTCTTCTACAACTGCCTCTTCCTCGGAAGTTTCTTCAGCAGCTCCACCACAAGCAACAAGAATTAGGGCTAGAATTGAAAAAATTATGATTCCTTGCTTACGCAATGGTTTCATTTTTCCCCCTTATAATTAGTACTAATGTATTTAGGTTACTATATGTTTTTGAATTTAGTAGGAAAAAGGCCATGCTTTAAAATAATTCCGTAACCTAAACCATATTCCCCATAATCCTCTAGGTTCGAATATCAAAAATAAAATTATAAATAGACCAAAAATTATACGCTCAATTTGCTGTGGAGTTATTAAAAGATCCTGTTCGCTTAAATTTGATGACAAAACAACATATTGTATAATTGCTGGAAAAAGAACATAAAAAAATGCACCAAATAATGGTCCAAGAACTGTACCTGCTCCACCAATAATGACTATTGCGATAAAAAGAATTGAATAAAGTAAGTTAAACGTTCCCGGCTCAACACCACCAAATGTAGTGGTTAATAATGCACCTGCTATACCCCCGTAAAAGCATGATATTGCAAGAGCCGTAGCTTTATATTTGAACAAATTTATACCTAATGCCTCAGCAGCAATATCCTTGTCTCTTATTGCAGCAAAAGCTCTTCCTGTTTTAGATCTAACTAAATTTTTTACACCTAACCCAAGTAAAACTGTTACGAGCAAAGATATTAAATATAAAATTTGATTTTTTTGAATTAAAAAATTTCCAACTTCATATCCAGAATTAAAGTCAATTCCAAAAATATTTAATCTTGCTGATTTTCTCCCAAGACCAGAACCTCCTGTAATAAAAGTCATGTTTGAGAAAAAGTGAGATCCGATAAATACAAAAGCTAAGGTGACAAGACCTAAATTTAAACCTTTTAATCTGACAGCTATTGGGGAAATAAGTAAACCAATTAACGCTGCAGCAACTCCTGAAAGTGGAAGCCATATTAATAGGTCCATCTCAAAGCCAATAACACTCCTTGTTGCAACACCACCTAATACCGCAGACGTATAAGTTCCGATTCCAACGAATACACCATGAGCTAAATTAATTTGACCTGCAAGACCTGAAACAATGTTTAAGCCCCATGCTGCAATAGAAACAAGTAGTGCATTTGTAATCAAAATAATCCAGTAATCGGAAACTATAAAACACACATAAATAGAAGTTATCAATAAGGTTACAAACCAAAATTTCTGCGTATTGTTTGGGAATATTGAAATTTCTTTTTGGTAAGAAGTAAATAAATCGGGACGCTTACTCATACTCTTTCCACTTCTTCTGTACCAAATAGTCCATGAGGTTTAACAATAAGAATTACAAACATAATTACATAAGGAGCAACAATTGAAAATCCATTTCCTAACTTTATGTTGTATGCACTTTCTATATCAAATTGGTAGTATGCAACATATGCTTGAGTTAAGCCAATAATCAGAGATCCAATAACTGCTCCAGTTATAGAATCAAGACCCCCAATTACAACTGCAGGTAATGCTCTTAGAGCAGAGATGAAACTCGTATTAGTTAATGTATTGAATCCCCCAGTAATGAAAAAACCTGCAAATGCTGCCAATAATCCCGCAATAAACCAAACTAATCCAAAGACTCTTCCTACATTAATTCCTTGTGCTAATGCTGCTTCTTGGTCAAGGGAAGTCGCTCTCATAGCAACGCCATATTTTGATCTTTTAAAGAAGACAGAGAGAATAAATATTAGCATCAGCGCTGTAATTAATGCTGTTACTTCTAAATACTTTATGGTTAATCCTGCAACATTAAATGAGCCAAAATTTCCATAACTTGGAAATGGATCTCCCATGTATTTAGGATTAATTCCTATCCAATTGTCCAAAACAACACGAAGCAATATATCTATTCCAATAGTAAGGACTGCAACAGAAAAAACTGGTTCACCAACCATTGGTCTTAAAAAAGTTCTTTCTAAAATAAGACCAAGAACTCCAGTCAAAATAATTCCTAGAAAAAAAGCAAATAAAAATGGAATACCAACTTGAGTAGAAAAATAGCTTATAATACCTGCACCAACAACAACCATTGCAGGCTGTGCAAAACTGAGAACATCTGTTGCTCTAAATATTAAAACAAAACCAATAGCAACAAGAGAATATACTGCGCCCAGAGAAAGACCTTCAAATGTTGCTTGAAGAAAAATATTCATTTATACATTTCTTCAATTAAGTCACTGAATTTTTCCATAATCACATTTCGTTTAGCTTTTTGAGTCGCAGTGAGATCTCCATCTTCATGGTCTAATTCTTTTGTGATCATTCTGAATTTTCTTATCTCAAGTGTTGATGTACGTTCGTTTGCCTTTAAAATTTCATTCCAGATAAGTTTTTGAACTTCTTCATTTTCAGATAAATTTCTATAAGTTGTGTGCGGTATATTTTTTCTAAGTGCCCAATTAGACACAATATCATATTCAATACCAATCAAACATGATAGAAATTTTCTATCATCACCAATGACTATTGCTTCTTTAATATAAGGCGAGGTTTTTAAATTATTTTCAATTTCAGACGGAGATACATTTTTTCCACCGCTTGTAATAATAATATCTTTTTTTCGATCAATAATTTTTAAAAATTTACCATCATACTCACCAACATCTCCAGTGTATAGCCATCCATCTTGATCAATTGTTTCTTTTGTTGCTTCTTCATTTTTGTAATATCCTAGAAACACACCTGGATGTCTAACAAGTATTTCACCATCATCAGCAAGTTTGATTTCGACATCAGGCTGAGGCACTCCTACTGTTCCTAATTTAACACTACCTGGTTTGTTCCCAGTAGCTACTGCACTATTCTCTGTCATGCCATATCCTTCATATATTGGCACTCCCATATTCATGAAGAATTTCAAAATTTCAGGTGATATTGGAGCTGCACCAGAAACAGCATTATCCACATTTAAAAGACCTAATTTCTTTTTTAAAGCTCTAAAGCATATCACCTGCGCAACAAAATTTGTAACTTTAGCTAATATATCGTTCTCTCCAAGTTCAAGTCTTCTGTTTGCTGAAAAATTACCTAATTTAGATGCTAATCCGAAAAGAGCTTTCTTAAATCTTGATGCATCTTTCATTCTTACTAGTGTCCCTGCATGCATACGTTCAAGAATTCTTGGAACTGCGGGAAACATTGAAGGTTGGACTTCTGCTAAGTCTCTTTGCACAGTATCGATTGATTCTGCAAAGTTAATTGTCCCCATAACATGTATAGCCACGATAATATCTATTAATCTTCCAAATATATGACATATAGGCAAATAAGAAAGAAATTCTGGATTGCTTATACCGGGGGTAAAAGATAATTTTGGGATAATTGAACCACACCACTCCAAATTTCCATGAGATATCATTGAACCTTTAGGAGCACCCGTTGTACCTGATGTATATATTAAGCAAGCAACATCGTTTGACTCAATTTCTTCCATCCTTGATGTAACAAAATCTTCATTTTTTTCTAGCTCATCTTTTCCAATAGCTAAGAATTCTTCCCAAGACATAAGAATTTCATCTTCATAACTAAGAACTCCTCTATCTTCAAAATATATAATTTTTTTTAGATTAGGTAATTCATCCTTAACTTCTAATGCTTTGTCAACTTGTTCTTGATCTTCTGCAAAAAGTATTTTTGATTCTGAATGTCCAAGTAGATAATTTACTTCAGATGGAGGATTCGTTGGATATAGTCCAACAGTTATTGCTCTTATAGATTGAATGCCAATATCTGCAATTATCCATTCAGGTCTATTTTCTGAATGAACTGCTGCTTTATCGAATCTATCTATACCAAAATAATTTAAAGCACATCCAACCCACTGTGCTTGTTCCCAAAAACTTTGATATGAAATTTCACTCCAAATGCCGTATCTTTTATCTCTAAATGCGACTTTTTCCGGAAATCTTGAAGCAATCTCGTTCACTTTTCTGCATGGAGTGCTTCCTCCGTTTTCAGTTATTTCACTAAAAATATTTTCCATCGTTAACATATTTAATCACTAACTCCCAAGTAGGCTTCTATTACAGATTGATCTTTTGCAGCATCAGATGGTGAACCGGAAAATAATTTTTTACCAAAATCCATCACTATTACATCAGTTGCTATATCCATAACCATATTCATATCATGATCTACCAATATTATTGTTACTCCTAATTCTTCATGTATATCTAGTATAAATCTTGCAATGTCTTCTGTTTCTTCATTGTTCATTCCCGCAGCTGGTTCATCTAATAAAAGCACTTTTGGTTTCATTGCAAGTGCTCTCCCTAACTCAATTCTTTTTTGAATTCCATAAGGTAGTGATAAGATATAAGCAAATCTATATTCTTCTATTTCTAAAAAATCAATAACATCTTCAGCAATGTCTCTAGCCTCATCTTCTTGATTTTTAACTTTCTTTGTTCTAAGCAGGCTTGTTACTGGTCCATAATTTATATGCTTATGAGCACCGATTAAAATATTGTCTAATGTAGTCATATTTTCAAATAATTCTATATTTTGAAATGTACGTGATACTCCCAAATTTGCGATCTTATCAGGTTTTAAGTCTGCTATTTCTTGATCAAAAATTTTTATGTCACCCGATGTAGGCTTATAAATTCCGTTTACACAGTTAAATACTGATGTCTTTCCTGCTCCGTTTGGACCTATGATTGAAAATAAAGAACCCTCTTTAACTTCAAATGAAATATCATCCAATGCTTTGACACCTCCGAAATTTAAACTTACATTTGCAAATTCAACTGCATTATTCATGACAACCATCTTTTTTTACGTTTGTAATGTTTTACGTCTTTGAAAGATTTTCTCTCAGTTCCTTCTGCATTTAAACCTAAATAAAACTCTTGAACATCTTGGTCCTTTAATAATTTTGAGCTTGGATTATCCATTACAATATTGCCAGTCTCCATAATGTATCCATGAGATGATATTTTAAGTGCCATATTTGCATTTTGTTCAACTAATAAAACTGTTACACCCTGACTATTTATTTCAAGAATCAATTCAGAGATTTGTTGTACTAATTTTGGAGCTAATCCAAGACTTGGTTCATCTAATA
>JBJKUD010000014.1:0-6211 GCA_045563315.1 Candidatus Actinomarina sp.
TAAAAAAAATATGTTTAGCATGTGAGGCTGGAGCAGGGTCAAGCTTAATGGTTAAAAACAGTCTTATTAAAAAAGCTAAAAAAGCAGGTATAGAGGTTGAAATTGTTCACTCACCTGCAACACAAATACCGGCAGATGCTGATATTGTTGTTACCCATCAGGGACTAGCAGGGGTAGCAAAAAATGCAGCTCCAGAAAATTCTGTCTTAATTCAGTATGTAATGTTTATGAACGATCCTTCTTTAAACAAGTTAATAAAAGATTTATCAGAGGGAAATACAATTATCTCTTCATGAAATCAAAACCTGTACTCATAAAAGAGGCGATTTTGGTTGATCAAGAAATTGAAACAATTGATGAATGTTTGGAGATTTCCGGAAAGCTACTAGTTGATAATGAATATATTGAAGCTGAATATATTCAATCAATGAAAGAGAAAGTTGAAAAACATCCCTATACAACTTATTTACCCGGTGCTGGAGTTGCCATACCTCACGGAATGTCTGAGGGCTTTAAATTCATTAAACAAACGGGCATAAGCATTTTGCAAATTCCAAGCGGAGTAGATTGGCTGGGAGAAAAAGTGTACGTAGTAATTGCTATTGCTGCGAATAGCGAAGAACATATGAATGTTTTAGCTTCTTTGGGAGATGCTTTAGAGTCTGAAGAGGATGCAAAAAGACTATGGGAAACTAATTCAATCGAAAAAATTTACAATCTTTTAAGCCAATAACTATGGATAAATTAGCTTTACATTTTGGGGCTGGAAATATAGGAAGAGGATTTATAGCTCCAGTATTACAGGAAAACAATTATCGTGTGATTTTTGTCGATGTTGATGAAGATCTTGTAAATAAAATAAATAAAGAAAAAAAATATGATATCAGATATATAAATTCTAAAAAAAATACTAAAACAATTAAAAATTTCGAAGCGATTAATTTAAGTGATAAAAGAAACTTAAAAACATTAATACAGAAATGTGATTTAATAACAACATCTGTCGGCCCAAACTATGTCAAAGACGTGGTAGAAACCTTAGTAGATAACAATTCAGGAAATGATTTAAGTTTCATAGCTTTTGAAAACAAATACAGATGTTCCACAACAACAAAATCAGAATGTAAAGTAGATGATAAAAATTTACATTTTATAGATGCTGTTGTTGATAAAATTATTCCAATACAGGATTCAGAATTTCTTGACGTCAACGTAGAAGAATATGGATCAATAATTCTCGACGAAAACCACAATAAACCCCTAAATGAATCAGACGTAGTAACTTATGGAAATTATGAATATGAATTTAAAAAAAAATTATGGATGTTAAATGGTTTGCATGTATGTCTAGCTTATTTTGGCTTATCAAAAAATTTAAAATATATTCATGAACTTTTTAAGGACAATGATACAAAAAAATTTACTAAGACTATTTCAACAAATTATTTTGAAAGTATTTATTTATTGGGCTACGAAGAGAAAGATGAAATCGAAAAATATAAAAATACTATTATTGACAGATTTTCAAATGAAGAGATAAAGGATGAATTGATTAGAGTTGCCAGAAATCCATTATTTAAATTCTCACAAAATGAAAGATTTCACGGACCCATTGATCTATTGCTTCAAAACAATAGCTCTGTTGAAGGGTTTTCAGATCTTCTAGAAATATTATTTGATTATGATTTTTCATTAGTTGATGGCTTTAGTGAATTCAATGATAAGGTACTAAACTTAGGAAAAACAAATATGTATAAATCTTATTGGAATCAAGAAACTAATTTTAATTTATATTCTGAAAGTTTTGGATTATGAAATGACTGTTTATAAAAATTTTAAGATTTTAATTTATCCTGGTCTTCACGCTCGTCCGGGCAGCGAATTTGTAAAATTATGTCAAAGTTATAAAAGTTCAATAACAATAAAAGTTGATGATAAAACTGCAAATGGAAAAAGTTTACTTAGCTTATTCAAAATTGAGCCAAAACAATTCTCAGAGATAGAAATTCATGTCGAAGGTGAAGATGAAATGGAGATAATGAATAAATTAGAATCGTGGGAGACAGAAGCTTATAAAAATAAAGAAGATTTTGATAATGACCAAGTTGGTGAAGAGATGCTTAGGGTTTTTGAGGTAATATCTTTCAATGAATGAAAAAATATTAAATCAACTGGAGAAATCTTCAAAGATTACTCCTTCAAGCGAATGGGACGCTTTATATCAAGAACGACCAGTTCTAATTGTTTCTGATGTTACCAATCTTCAAGCTGCATTAGATAAACTTGAAAAAGTAGGTGGATATGGTTACATTGCAATCTTTCGTAAAGATTTATTTTTCTTTAACAACAAATTGATTTCAAAAAGATGTGGCCTTATAGATGAAAATGGAAGTCTTTTGAAAGCAGCCAGAGTTCCTAAAAATTAGTTATTAGTTTTTTTACTTTTTCTTTTTTTCCAATAAATACTGATAATGTAAAGCGATAAGACAGTTAGTAAAAATTTTATCAACTCACTCATCCACCATAAGTATGTTGGTATTTCCATAAGTTGGGATAACTGGCCTCCAGTAGCCCCACCTATCATCCCAGATAGAAGCAATGGAATAGCATCTCTACTAGTAATTCCTTTTACGAACAATGATGCAAACAAGCCATAAATGAGCCAAACAGCTAACAAAGAAATAACTGCCCAAATTGTTCCCATTAATTACTTTCTTGATATTTTTTTTACGGTTACACTTTCAATTCTTCGATTGTCCATCTCAGTAATTGTTATCTCAAGACCGTCTATAGTAATTTTTTCGCCTTTAGATGGTAACTGTTCTGAATGACTTAAAAATAACCCTCCAACTGTCGCGACATCCTTGTCGTTGGGTTCTAAACCAAAAAACTCTTCAAAATCATCAATATCTGTTTTACCTTCAATTGTCCATTGCCCCGGTCCAAGCCTATTAATTCCCAAAAAACGTTGATCGTGTTCATCCGGAAGATCTCCTACAAACTCGGAAAGTACGTCTTTAATTGTTATTACACCCTCAATTCCACCATTTTCATCAATGACACATGCAAAGCTTGATTTATTTTCTCGAAGAATATTTAAGGCTGAAAGAACTGTTGTATATTCTGGTAAATAAATTACATCTTTAACAAGATTTTCAATTTCGACAGAGTCTGAATTTGCTTTTAAATTAAATAAATCTTTCACATATACAATTCCAAATGTATCATCCAGAGATTCTGACTTTGAGACCGGCATTCTTGATATTCTTTTATCATTAACCAATCCCTTTACATCGACAATGTTTATTGGAATCGACAAAAATAATACATCTACTCGTGGAGTCATTATCTCTTTTATTGGCCTATCAGAAAAGTCCAGTAATGAATCAATAATCTCACGTTCAGCAGGCAATATTTGACCCTCAATTTCACCAAGAGCGGTCAATGCTTGTATATCAGCTTCAGTCACTTCTGCATCATCTTCATCAGATGTTCTAACAAATTTCATTATTACCTTTGTTATAGCTTCAGTAAACGGAGCAAATACTCTTGATAGCAACTCAACTAAAAATGTAGTTCTAGATAAAAATACTATTGGAAGTTTTGTTGCTAACGTCTTGGGTGTTATATCACCAAATATTAAAACAATTACTGTTGTAAATATTGTTGCTATTGCACTTCCAGCACTTTCTCCAAATCTTCTAACAAAAATTAATGTCGCAACAGACGCCATTAAAATATTTACAAAGTTATTTCCAACAAGTATTCCACCAATAGTCTTTTCAATATTTTCTTTTGCTCGCTTTATTCTATTGTTTTTTCTTGTGTCATCTAGTTGGTGGACTTTTTGCTTAGGTATCGAAGTAATAGCTGTTTCAGAACCAGACAACATGCCGGATAGTATTAAACAAAGAAAAAATACTATGTATAAAACGAAGTCAAAATTAATACTCAATTTGTATATATGATTGTAGAGGATTTTATTCTATATTAAAGAATTTATTTAATTTACTTTTTGATAAGGGTTTTACTGCAAAAAAATCAGCCCCTACTCTATTTGCTTGAAATTCATCAGCTTCTCTATCTGCAATCAAAGCAATAGGTATATTTTTTGTTATATTTTGTCTTTTTAAGTCTCTAATTATTGAAGGGCCACCATTATTTTTTACCTGCATATCAACAAATATAAAATCTACTCGGTCATTTAAATCTTCAAGACTAATATTTGTCATTAATTCATATTCAAAATCTATATATTTTTCTACAGATTCTATGACCCATTCATTATCACTATAAATTAAAATTTTCACAGTTTTAAAAGCATACTATTCTGTAATTTTAAATAATAATGACATATTTAATTTCTACTATAATTTTTGCTGTTATTGGGACTTCCCAATTAAATATCTTCGAAATCGAGGGCATTTTTTCTAGTGCACATTTAAATGCTCTTGAGGAGCACATAATTGACCAAGACTATGATGAAAACGACTTATTAATTCTTCAATATAGCTCCAAAGAAGGAAGTAACGAGAGCGATTCGAAATTAAATGACCTACTTTTAAAATATGATTTTCCTATCGCTGTATGGTTTGGGCCTTACGAAATTGAGGTTAATTTTGATTTATTAAAGAACTTTAAATACGTAGGATTATCTCCAGGTATAGAAATCTTCAATGTAAATTTTGACAAGTTAACTGAAGATAAGTTTTGCACAGCAAATATATGTAATTTTGAGGAAAGAAAAATTTTCATTTCTGGTGAAGAAGGAATTTATGATGGATACCTTATTGTTGGAACATTAGGATCATTCATTGAAAATATTGATTTTGAGAAAACAGATCAATCAATAGAATTTTTTAAACCTTCATTGTTAGAAAGGTTTTACATTGCAATCTCGAACCCAATTTTTACATATATGTTTTTTGTATTAGGTTTTGCATTAATTGGTTTAGAACTCTTTGCAATTGGTCCTGGGTTGATGGCTGTTGTTGGGTCACTTTTAGTAATTTCATCTAGCCTACCTTTTCATGAGTTTGGAATAAATTATTTAGGCATTTTTGTATTTTTAATTTCTTTTCTTATTTATTTAAAAATTTTATCGAGAGGTTATTTCTCTTATTTAGGCGTAGTAGCATTCCTAGTTTTATTTGGATCTTCACAAATTATGTTTAGTAATTATCAGGTCAGTGTAAACACACCATTACTGTTAGCAGTTTCAATCGCATTAGCTTTATTTTATTTTGTTGCCATACCAACAGTCATAAGGTCAAGACTCACAACAGATACAAGCGGTGCAACTTCACTCATTGATAAAGAGTGTCAATTAGTACAAATACTTGAATCGGATAGTGCAATTGTCAGTTACAATAATTTGAAATTGAGAGTAAATCTTGATCTCAGTAAATCTTATAAAGAAAAAAATATCTATATCTTTAATGAAAAAGATGGAAACCTGTATATTTAAGAAATATCAGTAAAACTTCGCGAAAAAAACCTTTTGCCATCTCATTTTTTCGAAATAATGTTCAAATATGTTAGAAATAAAAATTTCAACTTGGCAGTACAGCGCACTTTGCAGACAACACAGCACAAATTTATTTTTCCCTCCTGCCACTTTTGAAAAAAAAGAAGATAGAGAAAAAAGAGAATTTAAAGCAAAAGCTGTATGTAATGGATGTCCTGTCAAACTCGATTGTTTAGAGGAGGCTAAAGAAATAGAAGAACCTTTTGGAATCTGGGGAGGACTTAATGAAGTCGAAAGAAAGAAAAACTTAATTTTTTCCTAATTTTTTTCTTTTTCCAGATTTATCAATTTTTGTTGTAATTTTTAATTTATCTAGAAGTTCAAGATACGGAATAGAGTATTTTCTAGATAGATTAGATGCATCTTTAAAATCACTAATTGAAAAATTTTCTGGTAGTTTTTTCAAAATTCCAATCAATTTTTCTAAATGTATATCTGCAATTATTAGCTTAGAATCAACTCTATAAATTTTTTTAATTAAAAAAAGCTCTTTCAGATAATTCCTATCGAAAGATTTTGTGTCAATAATATTTACATCTAATCCTTCTCCCAAAAGATTATAAATTTTTTTATATTCTGAAATTAAGATATCTTGATTATTATTTCCTTTTAATAATTGATTATTAGAAATATAAATATCATCATAATTTTTTAAAATCTCTTCAATAATTTCAATTTTTATTT
>JBJKUD010000015.1:0-6012 GCA_045563315.1 Candidatus Actinomarina sp.
CAGAGCCAGTTAATGTAAAAGCATCATTAATTGAAGATGAGGACATTAAACAAGAAGCATTAAATAAAATAATCAAAAAGTATGGTTCAATGTCAAAGATGTTTATAAGGGGCTCAAACGAGAATAGATCAATTATTAAAATTGATAAGATAGTTACTTAATCTCAGAAAACCACTTATGGGTTCCAAAATGATTTCTTGGAACTGGATTCTTGTTTATTAAGAAATACTCAATACCTCCAAGTACAGAATCTAAATATTTACTTAATTGAGGATTTACTTGGAACACAAACGGTATCACATACAGGGGACCGGGAAATTTTTTTAAAGGGTATGTGTTTATTTGAATTGATAATTCAGATTCTTGATCATCACCAGTCAATCTCCATCGAACCTTAGACTTTTTTCCATTTGCCGTACCAATTATTAAATCATATCCGTTTTCATTCCAGTGTGTAAATTCTCTTACGAAGGTCAATCCGCTTAAATACTCCAATGTATCTTTTGAACCGACACCTGGCCAAGAGATAGCATTGTTAACCTTACAAAAGGGATGGGTTTCATTTAAATAATTTGGAGTTGTAATTACATCCCAAACTTCATCTTTCGAGAAGTTCATTTTCTTACTTCTTTTTACAGATAAAATTCTATTCATAAGATTATATTAGAGCGTAGGCTAACTACTTTTGGAAGAGTGTTTGAATGACTCAATAACGCATATTTGCAGTTAGCCTATGAAATAGGTATAGATCTACATTCACAAACCTGCATGATTGTGATATTTTTTTCACAAATTCTCCCCAAATGTGAAATTAGAGCATTAAGTAAAGGAATCCAACAAACATTGGTATTAGTAATGTGAAAGCAAGTGCGACGATTCTTTTTACATCCATATATATAAGATTAACTTCGATTGGATTTAAAAATAAATTACAAGGAAGATACCAAGCATTCCACAAAAGACTAATCCGTAAAATGAGATCATAACTGGGAATATTCTTTCAGACTTTTCAAGTCTGATGACACATAAGTTTGTGATCGAATAGTATATCAAAATAAATATCGCACTTAACTTTACAGCCGGTAGAATATCAAAAATTAAAACACCTACTGCAACCAATAGGCCACCAAAAATATCAGAGATGTAGGCAGAATTTTGCTTTGGATGAATGGTCTTAAAATAATCTGGAATTTTTCTATCTCTAGACATTGCAACTAAAACTCTACTTATTCCGGGTAATAGAGCGAGCAACACAGAACCTGTTGCAATAGTGGAAGCAATCACTATTAGATATGAAAATTCAGAAAAACGACTCAACTCAAAAGCTACTTTTAAAGGTGTAGAAGAATTTTCAATGACACTTGGACTAACGATCCCGAGTGTTGCGTAAGATGTAGAAACATATAAAAATAAGGTTATCCCTAAACCTGCAAGTATTGCTTTTGGAATAATCTTTTCTGGATTGTTGACCTCCTCACCAAATGTTGCAAGTCTCGAGTATCCTGTAAATGCAAAAAACCATATGCTTGCACTCAAAATTAAATTCTTTATGGAAAGACCTTCTGTTATCGGTATGTTCATTGAAAAGTTTTCAGAACTTGTTACAGATATTAAATAAAAGACAATTATGAGAATGATTGTGTATGTGAACCATTTAGCTATATCTACAGTTTTTGAAATTCCAAAATAGTTAATCAATGTAATTGAAAAAATAAACAATAACGCCATTATTTTAGGATTCTCTGGGTATAAATAATTGCTAAGAGTGAGAGAAACCGCAACACAGCTGATTAATTTTCCAATTATAAATGCATATCCGGCAATTAAAGATGGAAAGTTTCCAAGAATATTCTTTGCATAAAGATAAGTTCCGCCAGTTTGTGGGTAAATTCTTGCAAGTTGAGCAGACGAACTAGCATTTGCATAAGCCACAGTCCCAGCAAGAAGTAGTCCTAGTATTGATGAGTAAGATGCAATTTTTGATGTTGGTGATATGTTGAAAAACAAACCAGCACCAATCATAGAACTCAAACCTAACAAAATTGAATTTTTTAGGGTTAAGGTTCTTTTAAATTTATCCATGTACTTATTTTATTAAAGACAAAAAATACAAAGAAAAAATTGAATTCTTTCATGATAAGATATTTTTATGTTCAATAAACTTACTCCCATTCCTATCACTGAACCAAAATATCGTAGGCTAATGATCTTTGCTATGCTTTGGATGTTTATTGGAGCATGGGTTGACGCTAGTGCTCATAGATATATTATTGATGAACTCGAGTCTTTTTTTACACCTTGGCATGGTATTTTATACTCTGGATTTGGTGTCGTTGTTTTATCGGCACTCTTCGTTAAAAACAAAATGAGAGATTATAAATTTGATGTTGGAATACTTGGTGCTTGTATTTTTGCAGTTGGTGGTGGATCCGACGCAATATGGCATTCACTTTTAGGAATTGAAGTTGGGATTGAACCACTAATTACACCATCTCATTTAATGTTATTCTTAGGAGCTTTCTTAATGCTTGATCATGTTTTTGCATCAAGACCAAACAAAGAGATTCTAGATACTGCATCATTGTTTGCTCTAGCATCGAGCTACGCACTGATCGTGTATATAACACAGTTTGTAAATCCATTTTTTGAGCCATATATGTTTTTTCAAAATAATGAATTTATTTATCAGGCATTTTCTGCATCTTCTGTGTTTTTTCAGGCAATGTTGAGTTCGGTTATTTTTGTATACGCCATTAGATTTAACGTCTTGCCAAGAAATATGGCATTAATTTATCTTATTTCTTTTATGTACCAATCTCTAATTTTTCTATTAGGTGACTATCAACTTTTATTTCGAACTCTTATCTCTGGAGTATTTATTTCTTTTTTTATCTATCAAATATCATCATGGTATTACAGAACTAATCATGATAGAAAAATCCAGATATCTACTGCCTTAGTAGGAGCAATTTACGGCTTAACAGTCGTTTTGTACATATTACTTATTGCGACAAATGGGGGATATGACCTTCATTGGAGATTTTATGGACTAGGAGGATTGATAACAACTCCCTTGTTATTTGGATATATGGTTGGCAATTTAGGCGTTAGTCCGACCACAGGTGAAACAGTCTCCTAAAATTATCTCTTTAAAGAGTGTGATAATTTCTGTAATTGTTTAATTGCATCAGCATCATTTTCAGGAAGCTGACTTCTTGAAACTGGTTTTCCAATAATTATTTTTATCTTTTTGTTCTTTTTATTTAAAAGTTCGTTTAATTGTGTGACATCTCTTAATTGCTTATTTATTACTGAAGCAAAATAAAAGAACCACGAGTTTCTACCAACAATGTACGCTGGAACTAATAAGCAATCATGCCTATCTGCGATGCTCAATGGGGTTTTTTGCCAATATCTTTCTTTTAGACCAAAAAATGTAAATTTTGACAATCGTCCAGACGGAAACAAAATCCCTATTCTTTCCTCAAAGAAAAAAGTCTTCATTCTTTCAATAGTTTTTTTTGTAGCTTTGTGAATTTGACCTTCCTGATCCCACACAACCGGAGCCATCATATTATCAAAAGCTCCAAGTAGGTAAACAAATAGGTCATTAGCAAAGAAGAAAGCATCTTTTCTTACTTTAGAAACACCATGATACAAAGCAACTGCATCAGCTGGTCCCATTGGATGATTTGACACTATTAGACACTTTCCCGTTTTCGGAATATTACCTAATCCATAAACCTCACACCTCTTTGTATACGTTTCTCCTAACCATCTAAAAGCTTCTGGTCCAGACATATTTTGAATGTGATCACCAACAAAAATTGACTCTTTAATTTTTAAATATTTTGATAAGAAATTAAATACTACTTTAGAGAAAATATTTTTTTTTAAGAACCATGGCCCTCTACTTTTAATAAGGTTGTAGATTTTTTCTTCCATCAAGCTTTAAATATTTTTTTTCTTCCCATTATTCCATCAAATTCTAGTCGCATTCTTTGGATGATTTCTTCCTTTTCTCCAGCCATGTTGAACGAGGACAAAAATTTTAGTTGTTTATTTTTGTAATCAATTTGAACAGGCATAATCTCTGCTCCAAGTTCTTTTGCAAGATATACAAAACTCGATCTGAACCTATCAGCATCAAACCTACCTTCTGGGGTTATAATCAATAAAAAATTATCAATTTTTTTAAGTTCGTCAATCACTGAATCATATTGACCAGAACCTTCTTTTCTATCAACAGGAATTGCCCCAAATCTTCTGAATAGCTTTTCTTGAAGCCAGCCAAGTGGCCATCTAAGACCTTGTTTATCAATGTCACTGGAGTTAACAAATGGATTTGGTAGTTTCCTCATTGTCCATTTAGCTGATAAATAGCTTATTTTAATATCCATAGCAAGAATCATTAGAATCATAAGATATTCGTCTTTTGCTGATTGATGGGGTGCAGCTATAACTATGACTCTTTTATTATCTAAAAAGCTACCAACAGCTCTAATGTCTTCAAAAAGTAGTAAAAAATATGCTAGTTTCTGAAGGAAAAACCGTTTTTTTCTTGGGGTATTTGATGGTATTTCAACCGCAGGTAATATTTTTGTATATGGCATATAAAGAATTTTATTACTTAAATTTTTAATATGTTTTTTCTTCTTCAGAATTTAGAAATGAGACATTGTTGAATTCCTTCAGTCGAAAAAAATGTCCGGAAGAAATCTCTGTAGATTTTAATATAGTATGACCAGCATGTCTTGGTAGAAATTTTCTCCAAGTCCATGGATAAAGAGGCATATTTAAAAAATATGAAATTAGAACCGACATCGTCCCAGCGTGGGAGATAATCATAATTTTCTTTTTTTCAGAATTATTTAAATCAAAAAGCCTATCGTATTTATTACCTGAAGGGTTAATATTTCTTTTTTCTAATTCGGATTCAAGATTTAAAATTATATTATCTCTAAATTTTTCCATATATTGTCCATGATTACCGACAATCCATTCTTCAAAAGATTGAGTATTTCGTTTTTCAAAAAAATCCATAACTTCCTCTTGGCTTTTCCCGAATAATTCTTTTTCTTCTTCGTCCTCCATTTCTTTTAACCATTTAAAGACATGTATTTTTTTTGAAATACTTTTATTTTTAAAAGGAAGATGTGTTTCTTGTGCTCGTGTAAGGGGTGATACCCAAAGTTCATCAACACTACTTTTGTCAAAAACAGTTGATGATTTTTCTGATTGAAGTCTTCCAAGATCAGTTAATTTAGGATCAGCAGTGTAAGCATTAACTCCAGTTACCCAGTTTGGTTGACCATGTCTGATAAGTACAATTTCCATATTAAACAATAACTATACTTGAGTATTCTTGTAGTAATAAGGTAAATTAATGGAAAAAAAATTTTTCAGGAATAAAAAAATCTTCGTACCACAATTTTTGAGTGGATCTTTACTTTCTTACTCAGCAATGGATAATATTTTTGGAGGGTCTTTTCGTGAGTTTTTAAAACAATATTTTGACCTTGAGGAATTTGGATCAAACGCAAGAGAAGAAAGCTTGTATTTTATAATTTTATTTTTTGGAATATTTCAAATAGTTATTTCTCTGCAAAATTTTTTTCAACCTGTGATTGAACTTAAAAATGGAAAAATTGCTTTAAGGACAAAACAAAAAATACTATCTGTAGTTAAGCCCATCAATGAAATTATAGAAATAAAGGAAAGTGAAGACTTTACTCTTACTTTTGTATTCCAAGATAGCTCATATGACGTCATTTCAAAACATTTAGAAAATGATCAACTAAATATTATTTTGAGTGAAATAAAAGCTTTAAATAACCTATAAAGTTCGCGAAAAATACATTAGTAATTTTCTTGCGTATAAACAAAAACTAACGTATATTTATAGAACACTATCGGAAAAGAAATCGCAAGATAGAAAAGAAGATAGAACAGAAAATCCCGAAGGGTCGCAAGATCAATCGGGATTTTTGCTTTTTGCATAATTTTTTTATA
>JBJKUD010000016.1:0-6000 GCA_045563315.1 Candidatus Actinomarina sp.
TTTTTCATAAATTCTCTTTTATTATTTGAGTATTTTAATTATTTGAATGTTACTGTATTATTTTATTATTAATCGAGTTACCGAGGAAAAAATTGGAAAATATTAATTGTAAAGGTTGTCAGGCAACTGTTGATAAAAACCTAGAATTTTGCTCGAGTTGTGGTGAGTGGCTTGGATTAAAATTAGAGGAAATTGTTGAAGATGTTTCGGTTGAAAATACATCTGAAGCTAAGCGAATGAGAATTGAGAAATTATTAGATCTCCCCGTTAAACCTCTGAGCAATTATGGGGCAACTAATTTACCAAACAGAAAAGAAGTCCCCGGTATTAGAGCTGTTTTCTTCCTTGCGTTAATTGTGCCGTTGATAGCTGGAGCAAGTTTTTTCTATAATAATCGTGTTGCTGATGAAGTTATTGAAGAAATATCTGTTATTGAACAGACAACTATACCTTCAACAAGCACAACAATTGAAGGTAAATTGAAATTTTTTAAACCTATATCTTGTACTTCATCAAGTAATTTCAATGATGATTTTTCTTGCAATAATTTATATGACGGCTCACCCTCCACATGGCAAGATGCTCAGCAAAGCTGTGAAAATGCTTTTTTAGAATTTGAATTTGATAGGCCGGTAACATGGGATACTATCATTATTCAAAATGCTGAAAAAAGCACAACTTTTATTAAAAATTTTAAAATCAGAGATATAAATATTACAACAGAAAATCCAGATTTTAATGTTGAAAAAGAGCTACAAAACAATCAATCGCAACAATGGGTTTCCTTTGATACAACATCCTCAAAAATTCGTATTGACGTAGTAAGTGCTTACCCAGGTCAAGAATTAAGTGGTCAAAAGCCTTTTAAAGAATGTGCTATTCAAGAAATATCATTTTTAGGTAGATAGATTAATTTAATTCGCCTTTTTTATATGGCTTTCCAACACTCTTTGGCATTCTAAATTTTTGACTGGCAAAAGATAAAACTATAAGTGTCGTTAGATGAGGAGTGAAATAAACAAATTGAATTGGGATTGTTGTCGAGTTATTAAACCATATAAAAAATCCTAAACCAATAACACCTGTAAGAATTCCAGATTTTATGTTTTTCATGTAAATATTTCTTGCCGT
The DNA here is from genome assembly GCA_045563315.1 of Candidatus Actinomarina sp. Taxonomy (GTDB): domain Bacteria; phylum Actinomycetota; class Acidimicrobiia; order Actinomarinales; family Actinomarinaceae; genus Actinomarina. The sequence continues at coordinate 1,132 of JBJKUD010000016.1, forward strand.
AAGAATAAATAAAAATAGAAATATAACAATTAAAAGACCGTGTATTGACTCTTCTGACCTTAATTGCAGTGCGTCAGCAAAGCCAAATAAACCTGCTCCAAGAAATATTCCAAAAGGCCTATAGTTTCCAAAGAGTAGAGATGCTAAGCCAATAAATCCTCTTCCATTAGTTTGTCCTTCAAGATATACACTTGGACCTTCTAAAACTAGATATGCGCCGGCTAAACCAGCAAGTGCACCAGAGATAATTACACCTGTATATTTCATTAAATAAACATTTACTCCTAATGACTCACTTCCTGAAGGTAGTTCTCCAACACTTCTCATCTGTAATCCAAGTGGTGTTCTCCAAAGTAGATAAATCGAAGCTGGAACCGTGAGAATAGCAATAATGGAAAAATATGAAATATTGGACGTAAAGCCATAAAATAATCCTGCAAGATCTGATAGAAAAATTATATTTTGGTCTTCTAGGGTACCTAATATATTAAAAGTTGGTGAACCATTTAATTCTCCACCAGATAAAAATGGCAAAGTGATCCTTCCAATTTCACCTTGAACTATCGGAGATGCGGTTGAGCTTGCGTACTCATAATCAGCAAATGCAAGAATATTAAAAAATCTTCCTGCTCCTACTGCAAGTATGTTAATTGCAACCCCTGAAACTATATGGTCAACCTGAAATGAAACTGTAGCAATTGCATGAATCAATCCAAATAAAGCACCTCCTCCTAATCCAAAAAGAATACCGTACCAAGGACCAAACAAAACACCTCCCCAAGCTGTAAACCACGTACCCATAATCATCATTCCTTCTAGTCCAATGTTCACAATTCCTGTTCTTTCTGAAAAGAGCCCTCCTAACCCAGCCAAAAGTATGGGAATAGATAGTCTTAATGCAGCGCCAAATGTGCCACTTGTTGTTAGTTGTGAATATTGTTCAAGTTGAGCAATTGAAATAATTAAAAGTATTGGAGTAATAACAAGATACTTTTCTCTCAAAAAGTTTGATAATTTAATCATAATTAATCTTCAACTTCCTTAGATGCCTCTTTGATCTGTTGAGTAACTATATATCTTCTAATTACTTCATAAAAAACAACAACTATTAATAATATAAACGCTGACATCATTGTTTCTATTTCTTTCGGAACATCCCTCAGGTCCAATATTTGTGAAGATCTCTCTAAAAAAGCAAACAATAATGCTCCAAACGCCATACCGACTGGATGATTTCTTCCTAGTAATGCGACACCAATTCCAGCAAAGCCAATTCCTGCTGGGAAATCAATCGAATACTGATGGTGGTAACTTAATAACGGCCCCATTCCAACAAGACCTGCAAAACCTCCTGATATTATCATCGCAAGCATTGTTAGTCTTTTTGGATCTACACCGCTAAATTTTGCTGCTGTTGGGTTTTGACCAGTAATCCTAAGGTTGTATCCAAGAGTAGTTTTCCAAATTAAAAAATAATATAAAAATCCTAAAATAATAGCAATTGGTAAAAAGCCGTGCAGGCTTGGAAGGTCCTCAATATTTAAAGCAGTATTCAAAGAAGGAATTTGTCCTGTTTCAGGTAGTGGAGTCGTCTGTGGTATCAAATTGGCTTGATCATCATCATTAAACACCTGGCCTAGAAGATAAGCAATAATTCCGGTACCAATATAATTCAACATAATTGTTGATATAACTTCATGTATTCCTCTATTAACTTTTAGATAGCCAGCTAATGCACCCCATAAAGATGAGACTGCTGTTGCTATCACCATTATCATCAGAATATGTAATGGTCTAGAAACACTAAATGAGGCACCAATCGCTGCAGCTAATAAAGCGCTAAGCAAATACTGACCTTCAACACCAATATTAAAAAGACCCATCTTAAATCCAACAGCTACTGCTATTGCCGAAATATAAAGGGGTATAAACCTATTAAATACTGAGACCAGTGATTTTCCAGTTGTACCGTAATCGTACATGAGAATAAATGTTTCAATTGGATCTTTTCCAATTGCTGTCAAAATTAGTGAGGTTATAAAAACAGATAAAGATAATGCAAGAACTGGTGCAGAAAACCCAATTAGTTTATATCTTAAGTTCATTGTTTTAGACCTGTCATGTATGCACCTAAGTCCTCAGGCGTAATATTATTTGGATCTAAATCTGCGACAAACTTTCCTTGATAAATAACTATGATTCTGTCAGATAACCCGATTAGTTCTTCCAAATCTGCCGAGATTAATAGTACACCTAAACCATTATCTCTGGTTTCTCTTAACTTGTCCCAAATTAAAGCTTGAGCGCCTATATCAATACCTCTTGTTGGCTGAGATGCAATCAGTACGCTTGGATCATCATCTAACTCTCTACCAACAACAAACTTTTGTTGATTACCACCAGATAATGCTGTGGCGATAGTCGTTTCATTTGGTGTTTTGACATTGAAATTACTAATCACTTGTCTTGAAATTTTTCCAGCATTTTTTAAATTTACTGTCGATATATTCGTTTTATATTTATCTTTTGATTGTCTACCAAGAATTATATTGTCATTTAATTTCATTTCCATCACAAGTGCTTGAGCTTGCCTATCCTCAGGAATAAAACTTATTCCAGAATCTAATCTTTCCCTAATTTCCAATTTATTTATCGGATCGTTTTCAAGATAGACATCTCCAGAGTCAATCTCTTGGATTCCAATTATCGATTCAATTAACTCTTTTTGACCATTTCCTTCAACACCAGCAATTCCTAAAATTTCAGATTTTTTAATTTCAAAGGATATGTTTTCAAACACTATTTTCCCATCATCATTTTTTGCATTTAGATTTTCTACTTTTAATGCATTTTCAGTACCACTTCCAACTGATCTTTCGGGTGGTTTTGGTAAGCTTTTACCAATCATCATTTCAGCTAGTTGTTTTTTGTTTACTTGATCCGCTTCAACTGTATCAATGATCTCTCCCCCTCTCATTACTGTTATTTGATCAGCAATTTTTATTACTTCATCAAGTTTGTGGGATATAAAAATTATTGTTACTCCATTATTTTGTAAATCCTTTAAGTTTTTAAAAAGCTCATCTACTTCCTGTGGAACTAAAACTGCAGTTGGCTCATCAAGAATTAATATTTTTGCTCCTCTAAATAAGACCTTAAGGATTTCTACTCTTTGCTTTTCACCCACTCCTAGATCGTCAACATACTGATCAAGATCTACATTTAATGAATATCTCGTCATCACCTCCTGCAGGGAATCTTTATATTTTTCAAGCTTCAAATTTGCTACACCAGGACTATCAATTCCTAAAATGATACTTTCAAGAACAGTAAAATTATCAGCCAACATAAAATGTTGATGTACCATACCTAAACCATAATTTATTGCATCTTTAGGAGAACTTAATGAGATTTTTTCATCAAAAACATAAATCTCTCCTTGGTCTGGTTTGACCATCCCATAAAGAATTTTCATTAATGTTGACTTCCCTGCTCCATTTTCTCCAACCACAGCGTGAATAGAGCCAGAATCTATATCAAATGAGACATTTGAATTTGCTTTAACGCCTGGAAAGCTCTTTGATATGTTTTGAATTTTTATGGATTTTTTCATTGATTTAATGTAAATGTTTATTCGTTCCAAGCAATACTTGGAACGAATAAAACAAATTTATAAATTATTAAGGACGTTCTCTAGAAACTGAAACTGCTCCACTAATAATATCTTCTCTTGCTGCTTCGATAGAATCTTTTATATCATCGATGTAACCACCGGTATATGAAATATCAATTCCACCTGTTGCAAGGTTTTCTCTAATCACGGCTGGTCCGCCATCTGAACCACTTCCGAATTCACCGTTTACAACATCTCTAATAGCGTTATAAACTGCGACATCAACCTGCTTTAACATTGATGACATAAAGTATTCTTGTGTTTCAGGGAATGCTGAACCAATCGTTGTAATTTGATCAGTGTCAACTCCGATACACCAAACTTTTTCTCCACTTGCTGATGCTTCTGCAGTTGCTTGACATACGCCAATACCAGTACCACCTGCGGCATGGTAAACAATGTCTGCTCCTTCTTCATACATAGCTAATGCGATTTCTTTTCCTTTTACTGGATCATTGAAACCTGAAAAGTCTGGAGGTACAGATGCATATTTAGAGATAATTGTTATATCTGGATTTGTGGCTTTAACACCTTGTATAAATCCAGCTTCAAAAGCATGGATTAACGGTATATCAACTCCACCAACAAAACCAATTATGTTTGTTGTTGTTTTTAATGCAGCTGCTACACCAACAAGATAGGAACCTTGTTCCTCAGCAAAAACCATTGACCTGATGTTTTCTCCTTGTACAAATGTTTCATCTGTAATAGCAAAGTTCACATCCGGATGATTTGCTGCTGCTTCTGATATTGCTCCTGCGAATAGGAATCCATTACCGATAACAAGATCGTTACCATCGCTGGCACAAAGGTCTAATAATTCACCTCTGTTTTCTCCACCTTCATCTGGCTCTAAGAAGGTACCTTCAACATTAAAATCAGCTAACGCTTGATTGTATCCATCATAAGCCATATCATTGAATCCTTGGTCACCAAGACCTCCGATATCCAATACTAAACATACTTTTGCGGCTGGTTCTTCTGGTTCAGCTGCCACTGCAGTAGTAGCTGGAGCATCTAGCGTTTCAGCCGGCTCCTCTTCTGCAACAACTTCTTCTGCTGTATCTTCAGAACTCCCTCCACAAGCAGTTAATATGAGGCCAAGTACCATAAAAAGTACTAGCCATTTTGACTTCATTCGAGTCACTTTTACTCCTTGTCCAACTAGTTGTAGGTATTAAAAATACCTTTAAATC
>JBJKUD010000017.1:0-5848 GCA_045563315.1 Candidatus Actinomarina sp.
TGACCTGGAAATATTGTACCTGAATCTTTGACATCAATTGATCTTTTTATTTTCGACATAAAGAGGTCACCTAATACTCCAAAAAATATAAAGAATAAAGAGATAATTAGTGATTGTAAGATTGGTTTATTCAGGTTAATTGTGATATTTAATGTCATAAAAAAGGCTCCAACAAGCAAGCCACCTAAAAATCCTTCAATAGTTTTATTTGGAGAAATATTTTCTGCAAGCTTTCTTTTACCTATTCTTTTACCAATTTCATAAGCAAATACATCAGACATAGCGATAGATAGAATTGAACAATACACAAATAGAAGCTCTTCGTATCTTAGTAATGCACCAAGTGAAGCAATACCAATCGAAAACCAAGAATGGAAAACTATTGCGCTACCAAATTTATCGTACATTGAATAATTTGTGAAGAAACCTAGATATATTATCAATCCAAGCGGAAAGATAAAATACGGAACAATAATATCTGATAAGTCGTAAAAATAAACAACTATTAATGGACCTAACGCAGAAAAAAGGAGAAGTGGATAAGGTATAAAAATACTATATTCAAATAAGTCAAACCATTCTTTTGCAGCTATAAATGCAAGAAGTATGAAAAGGATAAAAGCACTTAACTTATTGAGGAAGAATAGTGAAAGGATTACAAAAAGAATTATTCCGGTAATGATTCTCTGATTTTTATTTTCATCATTTGAAATGTTCTCTGTCGTAACTTCTTTTTCCACAGGTAATTCAACTACACCAGGCCAAAAAGTTCCATCTTCATCAGAAGATAAGAAATATTTAAACTTCAAGTAACTCATTTTCTTTAATCTTAAAGAGTTCATCAATTTTACTTACAAACTTATCAGTAAGTTCTTGTACCCTAGATTCGTACCTCTTGATTTCATCAGCTGGTAAATCATCTTTTAATTCATTTATTTTATCTATTCCTGACCTTCTGTGTGAGCGTATAGAAACTTTTGTATCTTCTGATGCTTTTGAGGCGACTTTAGATAACTCTTTTCTTCTTTCTTCGGATAATGGAGGAATTGGAATTCTAATAATGTCTCCGTCAGTTGCAGGATTTAATCCTATATCTGTATTTCGTATTGCCTTTTCTATTTCTTCGAACGAACTCTTATCAAAAGGTTGAATAACTAAAAGTCTTGGATCTGGAACGCTTACAGATGCTAATTGTTGGAGTGGTGTTTTCGTACCATAATAATCAACCTGTATTCCTGTAACTAAATTTGGATTTGCACGCCCTGTTCTAATTTTTCCAAATTCTTCTATCAGGTGCTCTATAGAAATTGTCATTTCGAGTTCTACCTCTGTAATAATTTCCTCTGACATGATTATTTAATGAATGTTCCCATATCTTCACCTTTAAGAACTTTATATATATTTTCTTCAACTGTTCCATTAAATACTCTTATAGGCATATTATTTTCTTCACAAAGTGTTATTGCAGTTAAGTCCATAACTGACAATTTCTTATCTAAGACTTCCTTATAAGAAAGTTCATTTAAAAATTTTGCATCAGAATTTTTTTCCGGGTCTTCATCGTATACCCCATCAACCCTTGTAGATTTTAGAACAATTTGAGCATCAATCTCAGCTGCTCTTAATGAAGCTGCGGTATCAGTCGTAAAGTATGGATTACCTGTTCCAGCTGCAAATATTACAACCCTTCCTTTTTCTAAATGTCTTATTGCCCTTAATCTAATATATGGTTCCGCTACAGACGTCATAGTTATAGCAGACTGAACTCTTGTATTAATACCTTTTTTATCAAGTGCATCCTTAAGTGCAATTGCATTTATAACGGTTGCCAACATTCCCATGTAGTCGGCATTTGCTTGTGCCATATTTTTTGCTGATTCACTGACACCTCTAAAGAAATTACCACCACCAACTACAACACCTATTTCTATGCCTTCATTACTTGCTCTTGCAATTTCATCTGCAATTCTTGTTAATGTGCTTGACTCAATCCCAAAGTTTGTTTCATGATCAGCAAATGATTCTCCAGATAGTTTTAATAAAACCCTGGACATATTTAGCTACCAACTTCTAAATGTGAGAATTGTTTAATGTAAATTCTTTCACCAAGCTTTCCTGACATTTCATCAATCATTAATCCAACTTTACCCTCATATATTTCAGGATTACAGAATGTTTGTTCATTTAAAACATTATCTTGAAAAAATGATGTCGATCTTACCTTCGATTATTTTATCCATAACCTCTTTTGGCTTGCCATCATTTTCAGATTGTTTTGCAATAATATCTTTCTCCTCTTTAATTTGATCTTCTGGAATATCGTCAATATTTAAATATGTATGGTTTCATTGCGGCTACATGCATTGCAATTTGTTTTGCAATATCTTTAAACTCTGGAGATTTAGCAACAAAATCTGTTTCGCAAGCTAATTCAACTAATACTCCTGCTACTGCTCTATCTTGTTGAAAATGTATATATTCTCCAATTGTTCCTTGGTTTGCATCTCTATCAGATCTTTTTTTTGAATCAGCAAGTCCTTTTTCTCTTAAGTATTTCACTGCACCATCAAAATCACCATCTGATTCCTTCAATGCCTCCTTAGCATCCATCATCCCAGCTCCTGTCATGTCTCTTAATTTCTTTACATCAGATGCCGAGATATTCATTCTCCGTCTTCCCCAGTTTCAACTTCTTCTCTTTTTCCAAGTCCTTTCAAGCATGAATCTGCAATTGAAGTAGCAATAACTTCTATAGCACGTATGGCGTCATCATTTCCAGGAATTACATAATCCACATTTTCGGGATCAACATTTGAGTCTGCTAGACCAATTACAGGTATATTTAATTTTTTTGCTTCTGTAAGGGCAGTTGTCTCATTTAATAAATCAACTATAAATATAGCCTCAGGTAGCTTGTTTAAATTGACAATTCCCCCAATTGATTTTGTCAATTTCTCTACTTCTCTTCTAATTCTTAATCTTTCTGGTTTTGGATAGGTATTGATTTCACCAGAAGATTCTAAAGAATTAAGTTCGTTTAAATAAATAACTCTTTTTATTATTGTTTTAAAATTAGTAAGCATACCACCTAACCATCTGTGATTTACATATGGCATTTGTGCTCTAATTGCTTGTTCTTCTATGACTTTCTGTGCTTGGGGTTTAGTGCCTACAAAAAGAACTTTTCCACCATTAGCAACAAGTTTTTGAACAAAATCTTGAGTTTTTTCTAAAGTATCATAGGTAATTCTTAAATCAAGAATGTGAATGCCGCTTTTATCGCCGTAAATATATTTATCCATTTTAGGATTCCAACGTTGAGTTTGGTGACCGAAATGTACGCCTGCCTCAAGCAGGTCTTTCATAGTTGCTGACATGTATCTCCTTTGGTTGTGCATCCCATATTCCTTTGCCTAAGCGGTTTCCAAACTTTCGTTCACCAAGGAAACTTGCGAATATGGTGTCTATTTCATCTAAAATAGTAATCCATTTAAAGGTTTAATCAACCCCTAGGGTGAGTTCTTTTATATTTTTCTTGTAGCTTTTTTTTTGATACATGAGTATAAATTTGAGTTGTACTTGGATCAGAATGACCTAAAAGTTCTTGAACAACACGTAAATCAGCGCCACCATCGAGAATATGTGTTGCAAAAGTATGTCTTAAATTATGAGGAAATGTTCCAGTACTTAATTTAACTATTCTTCTGACTTCTCTATCTGTTAACTGATTACCTCGTACGCCAAGAAAAAGATATTTGTTATTTTTATCTTTAACAAAATTAATACGAAATTTATTACTCCACAAATTTATTATTTTATATGCTTGGTCTGTCATAGGTAGTATTCGTAACTTTTCTTCCTTTGCCAATTACTCGCAACGACTTGTTTTCTTTTACGTCTTCAAGCTTTATATTTACCAGTTCAGAAACTCTTAATCCTGATGAATAAAGTAGTTCAACAATTGCCTTGTTTCGAACATCCTTTGAGTTATTTATTGGTAGTTCATTAATTAAATTATTTATATAATTTGAAGTTAATATATCAGGTAATTTCTTATCAGTTTTTAAGCTTTCATATTTGAAAAAAGTTTTACCATTATCATTTTTTGAAGCCCATTCTAAAAAATTATTTATTGATGTAAGTTTCCTATTAATAGTTGATTTTGCTAATCCTCTTTCAAATAAAAAATTTACAAAATTCTTATTATCAAATAAACCCTTATCAGTAATTTTTAGATATTCTAAATATTGCTTGAGATCGTTTTCATAGGCTTTACATGTATGTTCAGAATAATTTTTAATATTTTTCAGATACTCAATATAATTTTTTGTTAAATCTTTATTCTGAATTTTCAAGTCTTAATTCCAACCTTCTTTGTAATCCCGAAAGTAAAAGTGTAATTATTAAATATAAAACTGTAAGAACAAGATACGTTTCAGCAAATCTAAAAGTACTACCGGAATATAGTCGGCCTCGATAAGTTAAATCTTCAACGGCTAAGACTGAAAGTAATGATGAGTCCTTCATCATTGATATAAAATCATTTCCTAATGCAGGTAACATATTTTTGAAAGCTTGAGGTAATACAATATACCTCATTATTTGTCTTTCAGTTAAACCTAATGATGCTCCCCCCTCCCGTTGACCAGCAGGTACAGATTCGATACCTGCCCTGAAAACTTCAGCAATGTAGGCACCATAAAAGACCGATAATGCAATGATTGCCCGTACAAGCATTGGTACATTGCCATTATTAATATTTAATAACTCTGCGGCATCAACCACTACTACGAAAGCAATAGTGAAAATTAATATCAATACTGGTACTCCACGGATAAATTCAATATAAGTTCGCGATATTGTACTGGCGATCTTATTACTTGATATTCGTCCAATTCCAGATACTAAGCCAAGAAAAATGGCTATTACAAAAGATATTAGAGTAGATCAGAAATGTGATTCTTAATCCGGGAAGGATAAAATAAAACGCCTTGTTGTATTCTGGATTGTTAAAAATTGTGAACAACATCCATGAGATAATGGTTGCCAAAATAATTATCCACCAGTTTTCAGGTTTTAAAATATTTTTAATCTTCATTTCTACCCATATTAAAGCAATAGGCACGGATCTCCGTGCCTATTACAAATTTAAATTGTGTTAACTTAAAGCTTATTACTCTTCAATTACACAGTCATCTGGTCGATATTCTTCTGGAATGCCTTCGTCGCATTCTGCAATATCGGCATAGGTTACTGCAGAAATCTGGTGAGAAAAATCTTTTTCATTTATCTTAGCTAAGTTCTCCGCTTGAAACCATCTCTGCCAGACCTTGGTTTATTACGTCAACCAATGGGCTTCCATTAGGGAATGCAAATCCAAGTTGTTCGGAAGTCAAGTCTCCTCCGACCAAGTTTCACTTCATCCTTATGTTAGCTCCCATATATCCTAATCCAGCTGTTTCATCAATTATTGATGCATCTGCATCTCCGGATATTACAGCCTGTATTGCAAAGTTGAAGTCATCAAATGCTTTGACTTTGTCTTCGCCTAAAGCATCTGCTACTGCATAACTCATAGTTTGTCGTTCCCTTTTGAGTTGCTACTGCGTAGTCACCACTCTTTAGGTCTTCGATGCTTGTGATTGCTGTGTTTCCTGACTGCTACAAGAACTCTTTGAGCTAAATTAATGTAACCATCTGAAAAATCAACGATTTCGTCTCTTTCAGCAGTAATTGTGATTCCGTCACCTGCGATCATAAATTGACCGTCAGCTGTTGCTTGTATCATTCCATCCCAAGCGGTTGGAACATAAACAGGTGTGAAATTCATTAATTCGCCCATGTAGTT
>JBJKUD010000018.1:0-5714 GCA_045563315.1 Candidatus Actinomarina sp.
GAAGATAAAAATGGTATTCCTGAGTTTTTTGTTGTACCAGGTGAAAATGAACTATCAGCAAAATTTGATTGGGCCAGAGTAGTTTCAAGAAGAGCTGAAAGAAAATGTGTGAGATGGCAAAGACATTTAGAAATTAATGATTCTGAGGTAGTCGTATATTTAAATAGACTTTCTGACCTATTATGGATGTTAGCTCGAGAGTTTGAAAATGATTGGACACCAAGTAAATGAACATTGATATTTTATTTTTGAATCAAGAATTAAAAGCGTCAGATGATTTTATAAATGATTTAAGTCTTTTTGAAGAATACTGCAAAACACATTCTTTTGAAGGAAAAGCTAATCAAATAATTGCTATGCCAGCATCTTATTCTAAAAAAAATAATTTAACTTATTTAGTTGGTCTTGGTGAAATAGAAGACAGTCAGGAATTGTATGAGCTTGGAATAAAAGTGGGATCCAAAATAAAAGAAGATGTTGAGATTGATTTCTTAAATGCTGAAAACAATATTGTTCCTTTAATTGATGGAATTTTATATGCACAATATAAATTTAATGACTACAAATCTGAAGACGAATCAGCAATAAACAACATTACTTTTAATCAAATAGGTACGACTGATAATGAAATTAAACAGAGTTCTATCTTTTGGGTTAGAGATCAAATTAATACACCCGCTTTAGATAAGTCTCCAGAAGCTTTCATACAAAATGTAAATAAGTTAGTTGATTCTTCAGGCATTAATGTTGAGGTATTTGATCAAAAGTGGCTTGAAGAAAATAATTTTGGAGGTGTTTTAGGGGTCGCAAAAGGTTCTGATAGAGCTCCTTATTTAGTTGTAGGGAAATATAATGAAAAAGCAAAATATCAAATTTCCCTAATTGGTAAAGGTGTACTTTTTGATTCTGGGGGTTATTCTTTAAAAAGTCCTGCTGGTATGGAGACAATGAAAACTGATATGTCAGGTGCTGCAAGTGCCTGGGGAGTGATCAATTTAGTTGCAAGAACTAATCAAAATGTAGGGCTCACAGTCTATACGCCGATTGTCGAAAATATGGTAAGTGGCTCAGCTATTAGACCAGGAGATGTTCTAAAAGCTAGAAATGGAAAGACTATAGAAGTTTTAAATACAGATGCTGAAGGTAGGTTAATTATGGCAGATGCTTTAGCTTTTGCAGCAGAAACAGATCCGGATCTAATTTGTGATATAGCAACTTTAACTGGAGCATCTTATGTTGCTTTGGGATTAGATATTGGAGCAGTATTTTCAAATAATAAAGATGTAGAATCAAATTTTATAGAGGCTGCAAAAAATACTTATGAAGATTTTCATTCTTTACCTTTATATTCAAAATATCGAAAACTTATTGATTCTGACTTAGCTGATATGAAAAACACTGGTGGAAGATTCGGTGGAGCCATAACGGCAGCTTTATTACTTAATGAGTTTGTAGGTGACAACAAATGGATCCATCTAGATATAGCTGGACCTGCAAGGTCAGATAATAGAAAAGGAGCTACAGGTTTTGGAGTATTGTCTCTTTATGAATACTTCAAAAGTTTAGGTTAGTCTTCGTTTTTACTTCCAATTATAAAAGTTAGGCTGTCTCCAGTTGAAACACTTCCTCCTTGTGGAAAGTTTGTTCCAATTACTTTTCCTACACAATTTTCTAAATCTGTTAACTCAAATGAGTTTTTTAGGAATAAAATTACATTCGTCTCTCTCATGAAATCTTTTATTAGATTTTCCGCTTCATCGCTTGTAAACGTACAAGGGGGAATATTTGGTAAGTTGCCACTAAATTTTTTACCTGAGACATCTAATATTACTTCTGTACCTTCTGGCATTTCAACTCCGACACAAGCATCCTCTTCATTTGTTGAGTTATTTGTATTTTCAGTTTCTTCTGGATTCTTATTGCTATCTCTTTCGCAGTTGATAACATTTTGTTTAAGTACTAATCCTGGAGTTTCATCTGAATCAATCAAATTAATTGTTGGTAAAATATATCCTGAAAATGCTATTTCCTCAGCATCCAACACATTTAATCCGACTAAATCGGGAATCTCTATTTTAGGAATTTCATAATATCTTTCTATGTCAAGGGGATCATCCGGCCAATCCTCTATTGGTAAATTTTTAACAACTTCCTCCATAAATTCTTTCCAAATTGGGGCAGGGACTCTTCCGCCTGAAACATTTTTAATTAGCTCGCCATTTATTTCAACATCAGTAAGAGGTAATTGTTCTTCGGCAAAGCCTATCCAAACAGAGGAAGTATATTGAGGAATAAATCCAATAAACCAAGCTTCACGAAAACCTTGATGGGTTCCAGTTTTTCCAGCAATAGGCCTATCGTCTAAAACAGCACGCGTCCCTGTTCCAAATTGCGCTGCAACCTCAAGTGTTTTTCTTACTGCAGCAGCAGCAGCTGGATCTGGAATGCTTGTTCTTGTTGAAATGATGTGCTTGTATAAAAGTTGTCCATTTGAATCTTCAATTTTATCAATTAAATATGGTGGTGCTAATTTTCCATTTGTAGCAAAGGACGAATAAGCAGATGCTAGTTCGATTGGTGTTACTGCACCTGCACCAAGAGTTAAGGAAATAACTGGTTCTAATTCTGATTCAATTCCTATTCTTTTAGCAGTACTTGCAAGCTTTTCTCCACCAATCTCGGAAGCTAATTGAGCAAAAACAGTATTTATTGATTTTCTTGTTGCTTCTTCCAATGAAACCATTCCTGATGTATCTAATAATTTAATTGACCTGTTGTATTCTGATTTATCTCGACACGGTTTAAAAATATATTGATTTTCTTTTTCTAAATCAATTTGAATTAAATTATTTTGTTCCTCTATTAGTTGTTCATCATTTATTACTACTTGATTTACATCAGCCTTAATATTTTCATCAGTTGTATAAATTACAGGATTTCCCTCGTCATCATATTGATTAAGCGCTTTTCCAATTTCTAATAATTTTTCATTTTCTTCTTCTAAATCATCTAGTCCATCAGTTATAGGAAATTGTTCAATGAAATCCTTATTTTTTATATCTTCAATGTGATATCCAATACATTCAAGTTCTATAGCTCGATCTTGTGCAGATATTTTATTAATATATCTATCAGCCTTAATTGAAGTCCCATAATTCCTTACAACCCAATTTGTTCCAATTCCATCTGGAGCACATGGATATCCACAATCAATTTCAGTAGGTGATCTTGAGTCTCTAAAGCTATACAATTGTGAACCAGTTTCTAAAGCTGCCAGCAGCGTAATTGGTTTGAATGCAGATCCTGGGTTTCTTTTACCCTGTGTTGCCAAGTTATATTGCTCTTCGTCAAAAGGAATTCCTGATGCCATAACTTCAATTGCTCCTGTAAAGTTATTTAATAGAGTTATAACACCTGTTGGCCTTGGCTCATCCAAATCTTCAGCTTCTTCTTCACTTGATGATGGTACCCATTTATTGAGTATTAAGTTTGCGTGTTCTTGCAATGCAAGATTAACAGTTATATAAATTTTTAATCCTCCACCACCCGTACAGCTTGTGTCATCGGATGGACAACCAAATAATTTTTTCTTTCTATCTTCTTTTGTGCTCCCTAAAAAAGCAAATTGAGGATCATTTAATAATTGACGTTTTACTTCAGCAGATACATGCTCAGCATTGTTTTCAATTTTATTTTGTTCTGAAATCAATAGAGGTGCTAACTTCGCTGATCTATGTTGGATATCAACTATAAAACCTTCTTTAAGCATAATATCTAATACATTGTTTCTTCTTTCAAGAACTCTTTCAGGATATTTTCTTGGATTGTAATAAGCGGGGCTTCGAATAATAACTACCAACGTAGCTGCCTGATCTAGAGTAAGTTCGGAAACTTCTTTATTGAAGTATTCATACGCTGCAGACTGAAGACCGTACGCACCAGATCCCCAGTAAATTGAATTGATATAGTATTCAAGAATTTGATCTTTTGTATATCTTCTTTCAAGTTCTGCTGCAACAACTGCTTCAGCAACTTTTCTCCTTATAGATATTTCATCTCCAACGAATGATTGTTTTGCTACCTGTGAGGTAATAGTTGAGCCACCTCTTGTTACACCTCTCAAGTTGTCAAGTACAGCACTTAATATCGCAATAAAATCCACACCTTCATGCTGATAGTAGTTACTGTCTTCTGCGGCTAATAAAGTATTTATAACGAATGGGGGGACGTCAGAGAGTTTTATTGGATCCCTGTTAAGTCCATCATGCAACTCATCCAAAATGATGTTATCACTTGTTATGATGATTGAAGGTTCTGACAGAGAGACAAAATCAAGAACCATTCCCTCAGCTCTTGGTAAAAATCTTTCTTCTAATTCATAGATCGTACTCATACCCGATTTAATTGGAAGGAAAACAAAAAAACCAATCCAACCAGCTATCAATAAAGTTGATATAGCTAATATGATTCCGACAATATATTTTGTCCCAAATCTTGATTTGGATTCTAAGTCGTGAATTTGCGCCATGAGAAGATTTTAGTATTCATAAAATTCAAAATTGTAATAGTCTAATTTATTAATTTGTATGTAGAATTAACTAGCTATGGAATATTCACCAGGTTTAAGAGGGGTAATTGCGGGAGAAACTAAAATATCTACCGTCGGAATGGAGGGCACTTCTTTAAGATATCGTGGATATGATGCAATTAAGCTTACAGATACACACACTTATGAAGATGTGGCATCACTCATTATCAATGATGATCTAAACGGTTCTGATTTCACAACATTTTTCCAAAAATACTATACAGAATTAGATAGTGACAAAGATATAAATACTCTTTTAGAACAAATTAAATCAAGACTTCATCCAATGGATGTTATTAGAACGATTGTTTCTTATATTGGAGAGCCAGAAAAAAAATCTGATCTAGAAGCAACTACGCAAATTTCTGCTGCTGTTGCTTATGTCATAGCTAGTTACAACGAGAATAAAACTAGCGCATTAAATGATGAGTACACAGTTGCTAGTTCAATGTTAAGCAATGATGCATCAAAGGATCAACTACAAGCACTTGATGACATCTTAATTCTTTATGCAGAGCATGGATTTAATGCTTCGACCTTTGCCACAAGAGTTACTGGCTCAACTAGGTCTGATATAACCAGTTCAATTGTATCTGGAATAGGAACTCTAAAAGGAGAACTACATGGTGGAGCAAATGAAAGAGCGGTAGAGCTAATCAACTCATTTCAAGATGTTAAAGATGCTACTGCTGGTGTTATGAAAATGCTAGATGAAAAGAAAAAAATTATGGGATTTGGACATGGAGTTTATAAAATCCAAGATCCTAGAAGTCCAGTAGTAAAAAGTTGGGTTGAAAAATTAATTTCTAATGATGATGCAAAACTAAGATTTGAAATTGCAAAGAAGATTGATGAAATTATGGACCAAGAAAAAAAACTATTTCCAAATGTCGATTTTTATGGTGGACTATTACTTTCTGAGCTAGATTTTGACGTAAATTTATTCACTCCAATTTTTGTTGCTGGAAGGTCTGTTGGTTGGGCTGCACATTACTTTGAACAACGGGCCGATGATACCTTAATAAGGCCTGCTGCAAAATACATAGGAGTTGAAGAAAGAGACTAGTTTTTGGATCAACAAAATATTGACAAAATAATCACAAACTATCTTTCAAAAAATATTGTA
>JBJKUD010000019.1:0-5455 GCA_045563315.1 Candidatus Actinomarina sp.
TCAAAATTGGGCTGAAGCATGGAATAAACGAGCTACAGTTTTTTATATGATGGGTGAATTTGAAAAATCTCAAGATGATATTGATAAAGTGTTAGCAATAGAGGCAAGACATTTTGGTGCTTACTCATGGAATGAAAGCAATCAGAAGATACAACATACAAAAAGAAATTAACAATGTTATATCAACACAAGATATTTTTGATACTGAACTTTTAATCAGGATAGAAAAGTCAGGATTCAAGATTCAGGAAGTTCCTGCGAAAGTAAATGAGATGAGACCAAGTGTTTCTGTCATATTTAAAAGAATCCCAAGAACTCTTAAGAGTTTATTTAAATTAAGGTATCAATTATTTAAAGAGTCTTTAAACACAAATAACTTATAGATTACATATTTTATTGGAAGAATAAAACCATGTATCAATATTGTTGCAATCAAAAATTGAATTTCATTGTTTTGTATTGAAGGCCTTATTAAATCAATTAAGAACCAAATAAATAAGGGGACAATTAAGTTAATTAGATTTGTAATTAAAAATTTGGTAAATTCTTTAATACCACCTTCAAAAATAGATAGTTTAAAAATAATTTTTCTGGATAAAAAGTATGAGATTATAACACCGATTGAAAAGGCAAAAATGTTTGTTAGATAAGTTCGTAAAGGTACTTGAATTTCAAAAAAAACATAAAATTGAAATAAATAAGTTATTCCTAATCCGAGAACAAGGTTAAATGCACCAACTAAGTATGTTCTAAATAATTGTGAATAAGTTGAGTTTCCCGTAACTAATTTAAAGTTTTTAAGTTTCTTTATCATTTTGTTTCGATCTAATAAAAATTATAAATGATAAGACTAACGAAAATAATGAAAAATAGAAGATATTTTTTTCAATAGGAGTATTCTCAAAGTTTATCTCTACATATTCGTCATTAGGAATAATTGACATAAATGAAGGTGAGGTTCTGTAAGGACCTTTTCCATTTGTAATTGTCCAATTTGGGAAATAGGAAACTTTAATTAAATGTAACTCTCCAGGACTATTTGTATAAAATGAAATTCTTTCATTAGTAATAGCTAAATCAGTAATTTGTAAGTCATTCCTCTTTGATGATTCTACGATTATTTCATTACTTATCTCTATCACCCTTTTGTTATCAAGATCATTAAAGCTTTCGTAAGCCTTTTCAAAAAAATTATCAATGTTTGTATCTCGAAAAATAGAACTCAATATTCCATCTTGTGTATTGACTTTAGAAAAGATTTCTATATCTTGATAGATTAATTCAACTTTAGAAGAGTTTACTTTAAAAACCGAAAATGGTTCTGATGAGAAAAGAAAAGTAAGCTTTCCAGAATTCATTGCTTTACTTTCTATTTCTTTTGTATAGGAAATAAAATAATCTACTCCGAGATCATTAAGGTATTCTACGCCTCGGTCAAATTGATTGTTGATATAAGATAATCCACCTACGGGATTTGAAGGCCTTTTTGCTAGACCGGATACTGAAATAAAATGGAATGGTGTTGTAATACTAGAGTCAAAATATAATCCTTCCATACTTGTGTGTTTAGTAAAATATGGAATGGTCATTAACGTCATTGGGGTTCCGTATTTATTCATCTCAGAATTTGGTTCCCACATAATTCTTCCAGATTCTAAATTATCTAATTTTGAGTAAAGATTTTCTATTTGAGTCCAATCATCTTTTCCTTCATAACCGGTGAAATTCCAATTAAGCCAATGTGGTAGGAAAGATATTGTTGAAAAAATAATGGAAACAATTAGCAAATTAACTTGAATTGAAATATTTCTTAAATTTAAGACTGCAAAAATGCTTACCAAAAAAATAATTGGGATATACAAGTTTAAATATGATTGATTACTCGACCATCTGTCATAAAAGATATACAAGCAATAGATAGTTGCGATAAAAGAGACAGTTGATAATTTATTTACTCCTTGCTGATAAAAATTTAAATCTTCAACAAAAATCTCAATTGCTTTAAATAATATCAAAACAGCTCCAAGATTGAAAAATGAGACTAATCTTCCATTCCATAGGGCACCTTCTGGAACAAAAAAATAAAGAAGGATTGATGAGAGGACAAGATAAAGTTCAAGTAAGTTTAATGATTTATTCTTAATTAAATCTTTAAACTTTGTCACAATTATTGCAAGCAAAATAAAAATAATTGGCAGAATATCTGCTTTTATCAAATCTTCTAATCTTGTAAATGGTGTATATCTCATATTTGTTGTAAATTCCAAATTCATAAACAAAGAAACAGACCACCTTAAAACAAGTGCCAAAAATATTGTGATAGAAAGTATTTTTTGATTTATATTCCCTTTTTTAAATAACCAATAAAATCCATAAATTGGAATATAGATAATAAAAGGAATTAAATGTGATAAAAGACATAGCGAGAGAAAGATTGAACTAATTGGAAATCTAAATTTATTATTTGATTTGGTTAAATAAAAGATCGATAAATTTGCAAATGCTAGTGAGTATGCAAAAGAGAATTGTCCTGCCAGTGATGATGCTAGGTTTCCACCATAAATCGTAAATGATTCTGTAAAAACATAAAAGAAGCCTGCAGTAGCCCCAAAAGAAGAAAATTTGTTTGAATCTTTTCTTAACAATTTCTCAAATGAATAAACCATTATGATTGTTGAAATAATAACCATTAATTTAAATGCAACTCCAAATGGAAGAATAAGATCAAATAAAAATGTAATAATTGCAGGTAATGGAAAATAAAAATAATATAGAGGATATCCTGCAAACCAATCATTTGACCATCCGTTAATCTGAAAGTTTGGCATAAATTCTTTTATAAAAGTATCAATTGCTACTATGTGTGCTCCCATGTCACCACCTGTAGGTGTATTGTTAAGAAAGACCAGATCAATTCTTAAAAACAAGACTAAGGCAATTAAATAAAATAATTTTTGTGAAATATCTGAGTTTATATTTTTTTTAATTGATTTCATTTAAAATTTTTCCAAGATATTTTGTATTTCTTTTTCCATTTTCTGACCATTCAGCATACCAATATGGACCATGAGGGCAACTATTACAAGACTCTCTCCCACATTTAATGGACTTTTGTCTATAAGATATTTTTTGTTCATTAATTTCGGTGCCAAGTTTATTATCAATTAAAATTCTCAATCTTTTCAGATCTGATTCACCTAATTCAGAAATTGCTTCTAGAATTTCTCTATCTACCATTATTAAAATGTTAATGGAATATTGGTAAGAGTAATGCGTATGAAAAAAATTGTCTATTTATCTGGTGGAATTGGTGGAGCAAAGCTCGCTAAAGGTTTTTACAATTTAAATGATATTGACTTAACAATTATTGTAAACACAGGTGATGATGAAACCATACATGGAGTAAGGCTTTCACCCGATATAGATTCCGTAATTTATTCGTTGGCTGGAATTGAGGGTGAATTTGGATGGGGTCAAAAAAATGATACTTTTTCAGTTAGCGAAGAATATAAAAAATATTTACCCCAAGAATTTAGTCTTGGTGACAAAGATCTTGCTTTAAATCTTTTTAGAAATCAACTATTTTCAGAGGGAAAATCTTTAACTCAGATAACAAACAACATTACAGATAAGTTTGATTTAAATTGTAAAATTTTGCCAATGTCAGACAATTTAGTAAGTACCAAAATTAAAACCTCAGATGGTAAATTATTAGACTTCCAAGAGTATTTTGTTGAATTAAAATCTGAACCAGCAATAAGTGATGTTATATATTCAGAATCTGAAAAAGCAAATATAACGAGGGAAGTATCAAATGCATTAGATGAAGCTGATAAGATAGTTATAGGTCCTTCAAATCCTATATTGTCTATCGGCCCAATTCTTACAATTCAAAATTTGAAAGAAAAATTAAATAATAGTAATTCAACATATGTTGTGAGTCCATTTATTAAAAGTAAAGCTATTAAAGGGCCTTCAAAGAAAAATTTTGAAGATCTTGGTTACAAGAGTGATATAACTGGTATTAAAGAATTTTATAACAATATTGGTAATTACTATATAGTCCAATCAGGTGATACAGATAAAGCTGAAAATACGATTGAGACAAATATATTATTTAAGTCCACAGAAGATTCAACTAATTTAGCAAGATATATTGTTGATCATGAATAATATAACAATTATTCCAATAAAAAATTTACCTGAATTTGAACCTAAGCATGATTTGGCAGATGAGATAATTAAAAGTTTTAGTAGTAATAATTTTGTTCTCGAAGATAAAGATGTAATCATAATAACCCAAAAGATCGTTTCAAAAGCTGAAAATAGATTGATAAAAAATGATCACAAAAATATCGAAAAATTAATTCAGCAAGAATCCTTAGAAATTCTAAGAAAAAGAGGTGATACTGTAATCGCAAGAACAAAACATGGTTTTATTTGTGCAAATGCGGGCATTGACAAGTCAAATATTGAAAAAGGATCAGTTTTACTATTACCTGAAGATCCAGATAAAACGTCTAGAGATATAAGAAACAAAATTAAACATGAAACAAATAAGAAAATTAGCATAATCATATCTGATACTTTTGGTAGAGCATGGAGAAAAGGTCAAACTAATGTTGCTATAGGATCATCAGGTATTGAGCCTTTAGAAAGTTATATAGGTGAAAAGGATGCTTTCGATAATGAATTATTTGCGACTGAAATAGCAATTATTGACGAACTGGCTGGAGCTGCAGAATTAGTTATGAAAAAATCTGATAATATACCAGTGGCCATTATTAGAGGTGTAAATTATAAATATTCAGATTTAGGAGTAAAAGAATTAATTAGAAAAGAAGACGAAGATTTTTTTCTGTAAAGGGTGGCCATTAATAAATTTTTTATTCATTCTTTAAACCAATTTACTAATTCTTCAATACCTCTATTTAGATTATATTCTGGCTCCCAATCCAAACTTTTCTTAGCTTTTTCATTATTTAAAACACTTCTGAGTAACTCACCGTCTCTTTGAGGTTTGTAATCTGGTTTACCCTTCCAGGAAGTTATTGAACCAATTAGCGATACCAATTCGTTAACGGTTGTTTCTTTACTAGTGCCTATGTTTAAAAATAAATTTTCATCAATTTCCGAGGATTTTATTAATGCACTTACAACATCAGTAACAAAAATATAATCACGTGTTTGATTTCCATCTCCATAAACTAGTGGTGTTTCATTATTAAGCATTTTTCCAGTAAATATTGACATTACACCTGCTTCACCATGGGGATCTTGTCTTGGACCGTAAACATTTGCTAAATTCAAAATTGAATATGACATCTTTTGATCATCCAACATCAACATTATAAATTCGTTAAGCTTTTTTTTTGCAACTCCATAAGGTGAAGCAGGCTCTCCAGCATAATCTTTTTCAGATGTTGGTATGACATTAGGTTCACCGAATATTGTT
>JBJKUD010000020.1:0-38671 GCA_045563315.1 Candidatus Actinomarina sp.
TTCAAAAACTTCATTTACTTCCATAATTACTCCCACTAAGTTGTTAGACCACCATCAATAGGTATTACTTGTCCTGTTATATATTCTGACTCATCTTTGCATAAAAAAGATACCATGTTTGAAATATCTTCTGGCATACCCATGCGTTTTATTGAAAGTTGCTCTATAATATTTTCTCTGTTTTCATCATCGATAAATGAAGTCATGTCTGTTTCTATATATCCAGGTGCAATAACGTTCGATGTAATGTTTCTGCTACCTACTTCTTTACTGATTGATTTTGATAATCCAATTAATCCGGCTTTTGAAGCCGCATAATTTGCTTGACCTTGATTTCCTGACAATCCTACAACAGAAGATATAAATATTATTCTTCCCCATTTATTTTTTATCATTTTCTTTATCGCTCTTTGAGATGTGTAAAAATTTCCAGTTAGATTTGTCTGTATAACATCATTCCACTCATCCTCTTTCATTCTTGGTAAAATATTATCTCTAGTAATCCCTGCATTATTAATCAAAATATCTACATGACTATATTTATTTTCTATTTCTGTAAATGCCTTATCCACTGAATTTTTATCACCAATATTTAGTTGAATAGAAAGCGCATCTCCTCCTGAGTTGTTGATTTCTTCCACAACTTCTACCGCCATATCCTCAGAGTTTGAAAATCCAACTACAACTTTAAAGTTATTTCCAAGCTCTAAAGCTATAGATTTTCCAATACCTCTTGAGGCTCCTGTTACAAAAACTGTTTTCATATGTTGTCTAATTTGTCAGGAACCTGATATTCGATAGCTTTTCTAATTGTGTCAGTAGCAGTTCCATTAAAATCTGGTAGTTTGGCATCGGATGTATTAATTGGAGTAACACGATCTCCCAATCTAACTACACATGCTCCCCAAGCAAGTCCGGCACCTACAGCAGTAAAAACAGCAGTTTCACCACCTTTTATTTCACCTTCCTCAATTGCATCAACAAATGCTGTTGGAATAGATGCTGCCGAAGTGTTTCCATATCGATGAACTTTTTTTATGGTAGTTGCATTGGGAAGTCCTAATTTTTTTTCTAAAGCTTCTACAATTCTTATATTTGCTTGATGAGGAATAAAAATTTCAACATCCTCTTTTGACAATCCGGATTTTTCGATTGCATCAGCAGAAGCTTGTGCCATTGCTCTTACTCCAGATTTGAATATTTCCTGACCATCAAAGGTCCATCTAACCCTGGCTGCTTCATCAGTTTTAAATCTATCCATTGAAGAACCAAAATTTGGAATTTCAAGAATCTCTAAATTGTCTGAACTTAAACCATTAGAAAAAGAATAAATTTCACCGTCTGCTTCATTTTTACTTTCTTCAATAACTACAGCTCCAGCACCATCACCAAAAAGTACAGCCGTATTTCTGTCAGACCAATCAAGTAACCAAGTTATGTGCTCAGCACCGATTACCAATGCTCTTTTGTAAAGATTGCTTTCAACAAAGGCTTTTCCTTGCTCAAGTGCATATAAAAAACCAGCGCAGGCAGCGTTTACATCATATACAGAAGCATTGATTGCGCCAATTTTTTTCTGTACATGTGCTGCTGCAGAGGGAACAATACTATCAGGTGTACATGTAGCAAGAATTACAACGTCAATATCCTCAGGATTTAATCCAGCACAAGCAATTGCGTGTTTCCCAGCTATTTCAGCCATATCTGATGTGTTTACATGGCTAAATCTTCGCTCTTTAACACCTGTTCTTTGTTGAATCCATTCATCAGATGTATCAACAAATTTTGATAAATCATCATTAGTCATAATATTGTCAGGCGTACATTTACCCCAACCTGTAATTGTTGATTTCAATTTTTCCCCTTACTTAGATGATTCCAAAGAGTTTATTATCTTTAAATCCTTATATGATATAGACTTTCTTAACATTCCAGCAGTTACATTTCCTGGCCCAATATGACACCATAAATCTGGATTCACATCTTTATTTACATTATTAATTTGTAGATTAAAAAGAACTGAATTATCTATTTGATTTACTAGGTTATCTTTAAGCGAGGATACTTCAACTTTTTTTCCATCAACGTTCATATAAACAGGAATTTTCCCCTCAGATATATTAATTTCACTTAGAGCATCCTTAAGTGGTTTTTTTGCAGGACTAACTATTTCAGTATGAAAAGCTCCAGCTACTTCAAGAGGGATGACTCTTTTTGCACCAAGTGCTTTTGGATTTGATTTAAGAAAATCCATATCGTCGGTGTATGAACTAATAACAACTTGTGATGGATCGTTAAAATTTGATATCCATATTTGAATTCCTTGATTATTCAATTTATTGATTTCTTCAACTGTAACTTCTAAATCATTTGTTAAAACAGCAGCCATTGTTGTATTAGAGTTTTCAACGGCTTTCTGCATCTCCTCACCTCTTACAGCAATTACCTTCAAGGCATCTTTAAATTCTAAATATCCCGACAAACATAAAGCCGTATACTCACCTAAAGAGTGGCCAATAAGAGCGGTTGGATTACCTAAATTCTTGATTGCTTCGATTCCATAGCAGTAAGAAACTGAAAATATATAAGGCTGAGCAATATTTGTTTTTTTAATTAACTCAGGATCTTTCGAATTAATAATTGCTTCCAAACTCCATCCAAGCGATTCTTGAAAAGTATCTAAAAGTAGGTTTTCATACTTTTGTAGTAGTTCATCTCCCATTCCTATTTCTTGAGAGCCTTGACCTGGGAACATACCAACCCATTGCATGATTAATTGTTCTTTTCTGAAATAGCGAATGCTATTGCATTTTCATTTTCATGTGAAAGTGATATGTGAATATTTTTGATGTTATTTTTCTTTACTGCCTCTGAGGCTCTTCGAAATGTTTTTATTGTTGGTTTTCCTCCACCAGTAACTTCAATATCTTTCCAGCTAATTTCTCTCCAGCCTTTTCCTAATGATTTCATCACAGCTTCTTTGGCTGCAAATCTTGCACCTAATCTTTTTGAAGGATCAGAAAATCTTTTTGCATATTTAATTTCTTGTTCAGTAAAACATCTTTTTAAGAATCTTTCTTCAGATTTTTCTAGTAATCTTTTAACTCTCTTTAAATCAACTTGGTCTACGCCAATTCCATATATACTCATATCTATCCTATTTCAATCAATATATCACCCTTATTGACAGGTTGACCTTTTTTAATGTTGAATTCTTTGATAACACCACCAATAGGGGCAGTCACAACATTCTCCATTTTCATAGCTTCCAGCACGAACAAGGAATCTCCTTTTTTTACTTTTTTACCTTTTTTTGTCAAGGTATCCATAATTGTTCCTTGCATATCTGCTTTTATGATTCCGGGATTTCTTATATTTCCAGTCAGATCCATACCGATTTTCTTTGGCCTTTGAGGAGCCAATGATGGACTTTCATTATCATTTAAAGATATATTGACTTTGCTTGGTCTATCAGTAAATATCTCATCTTCAGAAATATCTTTAATTTTAAAATTTTCCTCCAAAAATTTAACATGAATTTGACTTTCTTTAAATTCTTTAGTTGATATAACATCGGAAAGCAGAGATATTGTTGTTGGTATGCCTCCAATTATGTACTCATCTAGACATCTTTTACCTTTTGAAATTGCTTCTTCTCTCGAAACTCCCCATACAACTAATTTTGAAATTAGATTGTCATAAAAATGTGATATTGAGGTACCAGTCTTTACCCATCCATCAACTCTTACACCGTTCCCCATAGGTTCTCTATATTCAGTAATAGTTCCTGGAGTTGGCAGAAAATTATTGGTCGGATCTTCAGCATTTATTCTAAATTCTATACTGTGCCCTCTAGCTTCAGTTTTGAAATCTTCTAAAGAATTACCGAGTGCTACTTTAATTTGCTCTTTGACCAAGTCAATACCGTATCTCATTTCTGTAACGGTATGCTCAACTTGTAATCTTGTATTCATTTCTAAAAAATAAAAATTTTCGTCATTATCAGCTAAAAACTCTACCGTTCCTGCGTTGACATAGTTTGACGACTCAGCAATCTTAATTGTTGCTTTTTTTAATTCTTCTCGGCCAAATTCAGATAACCATACAGGAGGACTTTCTTCAATAAGTTTTTGATTCCTCCTCTGTAAAGAACAATCTCTTTCTCCTAAATAAACATGATTTCCGTACTTATCACTTAATATTTGTGTCTCTACATGTCTTGCTGGTTTTATAAATTTTTCAACGTAAATTTGATCTGATCCAAAATATGCCTCACTTTCACGTTTTACTATTTCAAAATTTTCATTTAATTCTTTTTCATTACTGACAATTCTTAAACCTTTTCCACCACCTCCGTGAGCTGCTTTCAGAGCGACTGGATATCCAAAACTATTTGCATCTTTTAAGGCTTCTCTTTTTGTTCGGGATGGTTTCAATTGTCCTGGAACTGGTATTAAACCAACCTTTGAGATTAATTTTCTAGATTCTATTTTGTCTCCCATTGATTTTATCGTCTCTGGGCTAGGTCCAATCCAAATTACATCTCTCTTTTGAACTGCTTTTGCAAAATCTGCATTTTCTGCCAAGAAGCCATATCCTGGATGAACCATATCTGCTTTTGTTTCCTCAACAGCCTTTATTAAATTTTTTAAGTTTCTATAACTGTCAGCAGGAAGAGATCCACCTAAATAAAATGATTCATCAGCACGTTTTACATGCAAAGAGTCACTATCAATATCTGAATAAACAGCGATTGCATGCATGTCCATTTCTTTTACTGATCGGATTATTCTTAGTGCAATTTCACCACGATTAGCAATTAGTATTCTTTTTTTTGTCATAAATAATTTATTTTAACTTTTGGGCAATTCCTATTGCAAGACTTGCTTTAATCAGATCTCCAACAATAAATGGATAAACACCAATTCCAAATGCTTCAATTGGCGATATATTTAATGTAATTATTAAACCAATTACACCACAAATATATATTGCCAATGTGCCTGTTGCTATAGCTATTGTGGGTTTTTGAGACATATTTCCAATTATTTGAGCTGCTATAAAGAAACCGATAATGTAACCAATTGTTGGGCTTCTTAGTATGGCTAACCCTGCAACACTGCCTGAGAAAAAAGGAAAACCTGCAAGACCTGTAAATAAATAAAAAATCATACTTAATGAGCCAAATTTACTTCCAAGAAGCAAGCCTGACAAAATAACTACAAATGTCTGAGCTGTTATTGGAACAGGAGTAAATGGAAGCTCAAATCTTATTTGAGCACTTAAAGCAGTCAATACTGCAAAGCCAAAAGATAATGATAGGTTTCTGAGCAAAGAGCCTTTTTCAACCCAAGAAATAGATATATTTTTAGAGGGGAATGTTTCCATGTTTATCTCCTACGTTTGTTTTATTTACCAGTTCTTTGAATGCTTCTGAAACAATTTTTCTTGTTTCGCTGGGTTTTATTATTTTATCTACTAATCCAAGTTTTGCGGCACTGTCAGGATTGCTAAATTTCTCATTGTATTCATCAACAAATTTCTTCTTAAGCTCTTCAGAATTATCACTATCTTTTAATTCTTTTCTATGAATAACATCTACTGCACCTTCTGCACCCATTACAGCAATCTCTGCAGTAGGCCATGCAAAAAGTTTATCTGCCCCTAAACCCATCGAATCCATAACTATGTAAGCTCCTCCATATGCTTTACGTATGACTACACAAACTCTTGGAACAGTGGCTTCTGAATAAGCATAAAGAAGTTTCGCTCCACTCCTAATGATTCCTCCATGTTCTTGTTCAACACCGGGCAAGAAACCCGGTACATCAACGAGTGTTAAAAGAGGAATATTAAATGCATCACAGAATCTAACAAATCTTGAGGCCTTTATAGATGAATTGATATCTAATACTCCAGCAAGCTCCATTGGTTGATTTGCAATGACCCCAATAGTATTTCCATTTATTCTTACAAATGAAGTAATGATATTTAATGCATAGTTTGCATGAACTGGGTACTGCTCACCATCATCAACAATGGTATTAATTATTTCATTCATATCGTACGGTTGATTTCTAAGTTCTGGAATTAAGGATTCTAGAGAATCTACATTTCTTAATGGATCATCTTCAGTAATAAAAGTTGGTGGCTTTTGGTCTGATGACTGTGGAAAAAAACTGAGCAGGTATCTTACTTCTTCAAAAGCTTGTTGTTCAGTTTCACACACTTGATGACTTACGCCTGACTGTGTTCCATGAGCTTCAACACCACCAAGTTCTTCATAACTTACTTCTTCTCCAGTAACTGTTTTAACAACATTAGGACCAGTTACGTAAAGTTGTCCTATATCTTTTACCTGAAAAATAAAATCAGTTAAGGCTGGACTATAAACTGCTCCTCCAGCTGATGGCCCAACAATTACGGATATTTGTGGAATTTTTCCAGACGCTTCTACATTTTTTCTGAAAATTTGAGCATACCCATACAAAGATGAGATTCCTTCTTGAATTCTCGCACCACCTGAATCTTTGATTCCAATTACTGGAGCTTTTGCTTCAAGAGCTAAATCCATTATTCTAAGAATTTTCTTTGCAACTATTTCTCCTAGACTTCCGCCCATTACAGAAAAGTCTTCTGAGAAAACAAAAACAGGTCTTCCATGAATTGTTCCAGATCCTGTTACTACTGCTTCACCATCAGGATTTTCTTCTGATACAACGTTTTCATCAATTTCAGAAAATGAGCCCTCATCTAAAAGAAGATGAATCCTTTCGTATGCAGTTAATTTACCTTTAGGATGCTGAATTTTTTTTGCTTTTTCATTACGTAAGCCAGCTAAATTTTCTTCTGACATGCCCAACTTTCTTATTATTATTAACCTATATATTTGACCTATGTATATGTAAAGAAGTAACAGTATGAAGTCTATTTTTTTTGATGAAATTGCAAATACTCAAGATTATGCAATAAATGAGTTTAAAGAAGAAACATTGCTAATTGTTAGTAAAGCTCAAACCGCGGGCCGAGGAACAAATAAAAATAAATGGGAAAATGCAGATCAAAGTTTGGCAGCTTCACTAGTTTTTAACAAAAAAATTGTTAACTTTAAAAAGACTCTGATTCCATTATTAGCTGGATATTCATTTGTTTGTTTAAATCAAATTGAAGACCTGAAATTAAAATGGCCAAACGATATAACTTTAAATGAAGACAAAGTTGGAGGAGTTCTTGTAGAAGAAAATAACGATTTGATTTGTATAGGTTTAGGAGTCAATTATTTCTGGAGCAATCCTGTCATGCCAGGTGCAGGAGGTTTGTATAAAGAAAAACAAGATGACAATGGAATTTTTCTCGATGCTGAAAAATGGGCAAAAAAAGTGATGGACTATATAACAAAAAAAGACTTCAATCTCGAAAATTACAAATTAAAACTTACCACTTTAGGAAAACTTGTTGAATATCCGGATGGAAGAGGTTGGGCTAAAGATATAAATGATGATGGATCATTAAAAATAGAAACGCCTTCAGGTGAATTATTAAATCTAACCTCACCCCTGATAAGCGAGATAATATAGTTATCATTAATTCTTGAGAGGTTAAATGAAACAGTTAGTTGTTGAAAAAAATAATCCTGAACCAATTTTATGGGAAACTCCTATACCAAGGCCGGGACCTGGTGAAGTATTAATTCAAAATCATTATTCAGTTGTTTCAACAGGAACTGAGACTGCAACAATTGAGTCTGCAAATAAATCTGTAGCTAAAAAAATACAAAGTTCATCAAATATTGAAAAAGGAATTGAGCTCCTAGAAAAAGAGGGTGTTAGGGCTGTTTGGAATGCTGTATTTCCCAAAAATATTCTTCCAATTCAGCTTGGGTATAGTTCATGTGGAAAAGTTGTTGAAATTGGCGAAGGTGTAAAAAATTTTCATGTAGGTGACATGGTTGTATCGAATGGTAACCATGGAGAATATGTTGTTGTAAATCAAAACTTGTGTTCAAGAATACCTTCAGCAACAAACGATAAAGAAGCGGCTTATACAGTTTTAGGAAGTATCGCTTTACATGGTTTGCGATTATCGGAAACATCATTAGGTTCAAGAATTGTAGTTGTAGGTTTGGGTATTGTTGGTCAATTAGTTTGTAGGCTAGGTGAAGCTCAAGGGTCAGAAGTTTTTGGTATAGATCCTGACGATATGAGGAGAGGAGATAATAAAAACTATTTTGCCTCAATTAACGATTTACCAATTGATGAAGTAGATTCGGTAATTATTACTGCTGCTTCTGATAGCAATGAACCAATCGAGGCAGCAACAAAAATTGCAAGGAATAAGGCAAAAATTGTTGTTGTTGGGGATATTCCATTAAATATTTCTAGAAACGAGTTTTATTACAAAGAACTAGAGCTTGTCGTATCAAAGTCTTATGGACCTGGAAGATATGATAAGCAGTATGAGGTTCTTGGGAATGATTACCCGATAGAGTATGTGAGGTGGACAGAAAATAGGAATTTCGAAGCATTTTTAAAACTCCTATCGCAGGATCAAATCAGTATTCAAGATTTAATTACGAAGGAAGTTGAATTTTCAGAATCTCCTAATATTTATAATTCATTTAATTCAGAAGAAAAACCATTGTCAGTTTTGCTCAGATATGATATTAAAACTGAACCTAAAATTCAATTTGAGAAAAATGAACTCATCCCTGAAAATAATAAAAAAATTAAAATCGGCGTAATCGGTGCGGGAAACTTTGCATCCACAACAGTTATTCCTATTTTGAAAGATTTAAAAAAATCTTGTCAGATCTTAGGGGTTGCATCTTCAGGGGGATTAAGTTCTGAAGCATTAGCAAAAAATTTCAAAATTAAAAATAAATACCAAACTGAAGATGAAATATTTGAATCTGATGAAATAGACGCTGTATTTGTTCTAACCCAACATTTCAATCATGCCGATTTAGTAATCAAAGCAATAAATTCTACTAAAGCAGTTTATGTAGAGAAACCACTTGCCATAAAAGTTGATGATATAACCAGAATCGAAGAGGCAATGTACAATGCGGAAGATCCCAAAATTTTCCTAGGGTTTAATAGAAGGTTCAGTAATGCATCTAGGTTTATAAAAGAAAAATTAAATGCTTCACCAGCCAATGCATTAAATTTTAGATTTAGTGTTCCAAAACTTGAAAGAGACCACTGGACAAACATTAAGGAAATTGGAGGAGGAAGAATTGTAGGTGAAGCTATCCACGCTATTGATCTTGGGACATATTTTTTTGATTCTTTACCACAGAACATATCTTCCCATTCTCCAATTGATAAAGAATTAGATGAAGCATACGATAACCAGGTTTTTATCAATATAAATTATGCAAATGGTGCACATGCTGCTGTTCAATATTTTTCAGATACCAATAACAATTTATCTAAAGAAAGATTAGAGATTCATGGAAGTGATAATTCTTTTATTGTTGAAGATTTTCAACTTTTGAGATATTTAATTGGACCAGATGATAAGAGCAAAGTATTTTCTGATGGTAAAGGTCATAAACAAGCTATTGAAACTTTTTTAAAGTATGTAAACAATGAAGTCCCTAACCCATTTACATGGCTTGAAATAAAAGCAGTATCTCTTGCCGGCATATATGCACAAAATTACCTAAATTCAGGGGCTCAAAAAAGTATTTTTTAAAAATAATCACACTAAAAAAATAACAACGTTACTGTTACTGTGTCGTAAAGATAGATAAGAAAAGGAAGCAAATGCCAAAAGGTAAAGTTAAATGGTTTAACAAAACTAAAGGTTATGGTTTTATTGAACCTGAAGAAGGCGATAAAGATGTCTTCGTACACATTTCAGCAGTAAAAGATTCAGGAATGGAAGATCTTGATGAAGGTCAAGAACTTGAATTTGAAATTGTTGAAAATAACGGTAAAAGTTCAGCAGAAAATCTAAAGTAGCTTTCTTGCGGCCACGGCAGGATTCGAACCTGCGACACCAGGTTTAGGAAACCTGTGCTCTATCCCCTGAGCTACGCGGCCATTAATAGCAGACTTAAGTATTATTTCATATAATGAACTCTATGAAAGTTAAAAGTTGAAAGCTGTCAATGCAAGTAATCTTCACAAAACTTTTATATCTAAAAAAGAATCAGTAGAAGCTGTAAAAGGCGTCTCATTTTCAGTCGAGCAAGGTGAAATATTTAGTATTTTAGGTCCGAATGGAGCAGGAAAAAGTACAACAATTTTGATGCTTACAACTTTATTAGGCATCAGTAAAGGTACAGCTTCCATCATGGGTTTAGATGTTGAGAAACAAGATAAAGAAGTAAGAACAAAGATAGGGGTTGCTCTACAAGATACTGGTGTTGATTCACTACTCACAGCAAGAGAATTACTTTATACAACTGGACGACTTTGGGGTCTAAACAAAAAAAAATCAAACTCAAGAACTGAAGAGCTCCTTCAATTAGTTGGTTTAACAGATTCAGCAGATAGAAGGGTCAAAACATACTCTGGAGGAATGAAAAGAAGACTTGATTTAGGTCTTAGTCTTGTAAATGAACCGGAAGTGTTATTTCTAGATGAACCTACGACGGGTCTCGATCCAGCATCAAGAAGAGTAATTTGGGATGAAATAAAAAGACTTAACAAAAATGGAGTTACTGTCATCCTGACAACACAGTACCTTGAAGAGGCTGATGAACTATCTGATAAATTATTGATAATAGATAAAGGTGTAGTAGCTACAGAGGGTACATCCGATGAGTTAAAGGCAAGTGTTGGGGGAGATGTTGTAATCTTTGATTTTGAGAAGGAAGAAAGTGTAGATGTAGCAAAAAGTTTAATCGCTAATGCAAAAGTTAATCAAAAGCAACTTCGTATAACTGTTGAGAATGGAGCTGAGCATATCCCGATATATATGAAAATCTTTACAGAAAATAACTTAGATGTAAAATCTGTTTCAGCTAACAAGCCAACTTTGGATGATGTATTTTTAAAAGTTACAGGATTCAGTTTAGAAGATGATAATCAAACAGAAGAAAAACAAAGTAAAAAATCATCATTTAGAAAAAGAGAACGGAGAATTTCTAGATAAATGTCTGATCACCAAGCTCCATTCTTTACTCAGTTGGGAATATTAACAAAAAGATTACTTTTGAGAGTTATAAGGCGTCCCCTAAGTGAGCTTCCAAACTTAATTATTTCCGCCTTCTTTCTATTTATATATGATGGAGCTTTAGGACGAGTATTTGGAGCAAGCGCCGTTGGAACTTCTTTAGATTTTGCTCAAGGTAATTTTGTCAATTTTATACTGCCTGTCTCAATTGTTTCAGCATCTTTGAGTGGTTCTGCTTCGGGTTTCTATATCATTGAAGACATTGAGTCAGGAGTTTTTAAAAGATATCAGGGAATGCCAATTTCTAAATGGTCAATAATACTTGCCCCGATGGTAATAGGAGCTATCAGAGTATTAATTCAAGCAAGTCTAATTCTTCTTATAGGAAGCTTTATAGGTGCAGATCCAGCAACAGGTTTCAGCGGTTATTTAGCAGTACTTGGTTTTGGTTTTTTGTGGGGACTAGGATTTGCAGGCTATTCTGTAGCTGCAAGTGTAAAATCAGGATCCTCTCAAGGTGCCCAAGCAGCTTCTTTTTTCTTTTTTCCAGCATTGTTTATAGCTCCTACTTTTGTTCCAAGAGAGGCCTTAAAAGGTTGGTTGTCTACCGCGGCAGCATTTAATCCAACTACATACGTTATAGAAGCAATCAGGGGAATTTTAATAGAAGGATGGGTTTTTAATGTAATTCTCCCGGGATTAATTGCCGGTGGTATATTCGCACTTATCACTCTTGCATACGCAGTTACATCAGCCAAAAAAGTAAATGAAAAAGGATAAATAAAGTCTTTAATTAATAATTAAAACCTAATAATCTATATACTTCGTAAGGAAAATATGGAAATAACATTAGAAGCTACAAATAGAGACAAAACAGGTTCAGCAGAATCAAGAAGATTACGATCTACAGGTTTTATACCAGCCGTAATGTATGGTCTAGGTTCAGAACCAGAGTCGTTGTTAATAAACGCAAAAGATTTTAGTAATGCATTAAAGACTGAAGCTGGATCCAACGTAATCTTGAATGTAAATTTTGGTAAAGAGAGCATACCTGCTCTTGCAAGAGAGATTCAACGACACGCTTTTAAAGATGAAATTGTTCATGTTGATTTAATAAGAATTGATCTATCACAAACTGTTGAAGCTGATGTTCAAATTAATTTTCTTGGTACGCCTCTTGGCGTGAAAGAAGAGGGTGGAGTTATTCAGACTGTTAATAACACAATTTCAATTACTGCTCTTCCTACAAGCATTCCGTCATCAATAGATATTGATATATCCGAACTGAACGTAGGTGATAATGTTACGGCAACAGATATTAACCTACCTGATGGTGTGACACTTACCTCTGAAGATGACGAATCCATTCTCGTTACAATAACTATTCCAAGAGCTGCTGTTGAAGAAGAAGAAGCTTTGGGTGAAGACTTTGAAGGTGAAGATGGTGAAGAAGAGGCTGGTGAAGGAGACCAGGGATCTGGAGACGGCTCTACAGAAGATTCTGAATCATCAGAAGAAAGTGGAGAATAAACCTCAAACTATTTTAGTTGGCCTTTGGAATCCACAACCAAAATATATCAATACTCGTCACAATATAGGTGCAGATATCCTCTTTTCTTATGGTCAAAAAAATAATTTAAAAATTAATTTAGATAACTCAGGGCAGTTCCAATTTGGAAAATTCGAAATTTCAGATCAAGAAATAATGTTAGTAATTCCAATGACATCTATGAATAATTCAGGTCAGGGCCTCAAAGCTTTTTTAATAGACAAAAACATAAAAGACTACAATCTTTTGGTAATTCATGATGATATTGATTTAGCTTTTGGTAGATTCCGTATTAAAAAAGGTAGTTCAGATGGAGGACATAATGGAATTAAATCTGTAGATAGTGCTCTTGGAAATAAAGATTATTGGAGATTAAAAATTGGTGTAGGAAGACCACCAACAAGTAAAGATCCAGCAGATTATGTATTATCAAAATTTAATAATGATCAGATCGAGGAAGTTGAGTTTATAATTGAGGACAGCATGGAAATTATTGACTTATTTTTTAAAGATTTAGAATTTGCGATAAAGAAAGCATCCGAGAGAAGAATAATTGATGTTGTCTAATGAAAAATAAATTACCTGATTTACTTGCATGGTTTAGGCTTATATCTTCCCCCGTTTTATTATTTTTAATATTAGATGATGGCTCAGATACAGGATTAATGTTATTTCCTGCAATTCTTGCATTCATTGCAGCATGGACAGATTATTTTGATGGCTATCTTGCAAGAAAGTGGGATGTAAGCACTAAATTAGGGGCTTTTTTAGACACAATTGCCGATAAAATTTTTGTAACTTTCGTATTTGCAGGATTCTCAATTGTTGGAAGAGTAAGTATTTGGATAACAGTACTACTCATTGCTCGTGAGTTTATAATTATGGGTCTTCGCGGTCTGGCTGGAAATGATGGAATAATGATTCCCCCAAGTAGATTTGGAAAAGCAAAAGCCAGTTTACAATTTTGGGCTATTGGTTTTGTAATGATAGATTTTTCATTCACAATATTAAGTTTGACAATTGCAGAATTATTCGTGATGCATGCACTTATATTTTCATACATTTCTGGATATCAATATGTAGTATCTTATTTTCAATCTAAGAATGAAATTTAAAAATATTTTTATAACTGGCTCCAGTGGAGTAGTTGGGAAGCCTATTTTTTTAAAATTGATAAATGAAGGTCACAACGTATTTGCATTAACAAGAAATAATAAAAATGAAGAATTTATTTGGAGCAATAATGGTGAGGTTATAACGGGGGACCTTTTCAGTGAAAATATTTATTCTCAACTTGAAGATAAATCAATTGATGCAATATTTCACGTAGCTGGAGCAAATCAAAAATGTCAAAAAGATCCATCTTTAATGCACAAAACAAATATTGAAGGAACAAAAAAAATGCTGGAACTTGGAAATAATTTAAAAATAAAAAAATTTATTTATACTTCTTCGGCCGTAACACTTGGTGAGCAAAAAGGTAAAATTGGAAACGAGAACTCTGATCATAGAGGTTCGTTCTTAAGTGACTATGAAGAATCAAAATTTTTAGCAGAACAAGTAGCTTTTGCATTCAATAAAAACTTTGAATTTGTTTCTATTAATCCTTCATCAGTTCAGGGACCAGGAAGAATATCTGGAACTGCGAAATTATTAATATCAACCCTAAATAAGAAATATCCTCCGCTCATAAAAAGCTCTGTTTCCGTTGTTGATATTGACGACTGTACAGAAGGTCATTATCTAGGATTAATTAATGGTAAAAACAATGAAAAGTATGTATTAAATAGCTTTCGATTAAATGTTGAAACTTTAATTGAAAATTTAAAATATATTACAAGCTGGAAAGGCACCCCAGTATATATTCCAAAAAGACTCTTTTCTGGTTTGGGACCTGTTCTCGATGTCATTGGTAAATTTTCTTCTCTAGGAACAATTATCTGTAGTGAAACAATTAGAGTTTTGACACATGGACATTTATATGACGGATCAAAGGCGAGTAAAGAATTAGGTCTTGAATATACAGCAGTTGATACCTTTATATCAAAAACTATTTCTTGGTTAAATAAAGAAAACTTAGCGACTGTAGATGTAATTACACATGAATGATTTTGACAATTTATTAGATATTGTTTCTCAACTAAGAAAAGAATGTCCATGGGACCAAGAACAAACTCATGAAAGTCTTGCAAAACATTTGATAGAAGAATCATATGAGCTCCTAGATGTGTTAACAAGATTGGATAATTCAAAAAAAACCTTTGATGAATTCAAAGAGGAACTTGGAGATTTGCTTTTACAGATATTACTTCATTCTGAAATAGCATCAGAGAAAAATTATTTTTCTATTATTGAAGTTGTAAATTCTTTACAAAAAAAACTGATAAAAAGACATCCTCATATTTTTGAAAACAAAAACTTAAATTCATCTGACGAAGTTGAAAAACAATGGGAGAAAATAAAAAAAGGTGATAATAATTCAATTTTTGATGATATTAATACAAAGTTACCACCAGTGAATACTGCTTTTAAAGTTCAACGCAAAGCAAAAACAATTAATTTAAATTATAAAAATTATGATGAGGCTTTGGATGATTTAATTTCAGAAATTAATGAATTAAAGGAAGCTAAAACTTCTGAAGATAGAAAGTCAGAATTGGGAGATGTATACTTTTCCCTAATTAATGTTGCAAGATTTTTAGAAGCTGATCCAGAAATTCAGTTAAAAAAGACAATTCAAACCTTCATTGGTAGGGCAAAGTATGTTGAAAGCAACTTAGATGAAAATTCTGACATAAATGAGCTTTGGTCTATTGCAAAGAAAAATCAAATAGATTCGTAAAGATCTTTTTTTCTGTTAGATTTTTAATAACAGGGTTATGAATAAAAAAATTAAAAGTATAAACGCTCGACATATATTAGATTCAAGAGCGAATCCAACAATTGAAGTTGACGTTTTCTTAGAAAATGATATTTTTGGACGTGCAGCAGTTCCTTCAGGTGCTTCCACAGGTGCCCTTGAAGCTCACGAATTAAGAGATAATGATCTTGCTTATGGTGGGAAAAGTGTTGATAAAGCAATTAAAAATGTAGAAACAATAATTTCTGAAGAATTAATTGGAATAGATATCACAGATCAGGAAGCTATCGACAAGATATTAATCGAATTGGATGGAACAGGAAATAAAAATAATCTAGGTGCAAATTCAATCTTAGGAGTTTCAATGGCTGCTTTTAAAGCAAATGCAAACTTACAAAAAAAACAACCATTTGAACTTTTTCCAAGTATTTATAATTCACCATCTTTACCAGTACCATTTATGAATATTCTTAATGGTGGTGCTCATGCAGATAACTCTGTTGATATACAAGAATTTATGATCGTTCCATTTGGATTTGACACTTTTGATATGTCACTTAGGGCTGGAGTAGAAATTTATCATGTCCTAAAAAAAAGGTTAAAAGAAAAAAAATTAGGAACAAATGTTGGTGATGAAGGAGGGTTTGCCCCAAATTTTAAATCATCAATAGAAATTTTAGATGAAATAATGCTTTCTATTTCAGAAGCAGGCTATCTACCAGAAAAAAATGTTTCACTAGCATTAGATGTAGCATCTTCAGAATTTTTTGAAAATAGCTATTACAACATAGAGGGTGAAAAACTTACAAATATTGAGATGGCTGATTATTTAATTAACTTAACAAACAATTACCCAATCCTCTCGATAGAAGATGGATTAGCTGAAGATGACTGGGAGGGATGGAAATATCTTACTGACAAACTTGGAGATAAAATCCAACTCGTGGGCGATGACTTATTTGTAACTCAGGAAAAAATTCTTCAAAAAGGAATTGATGATGGATGTGCAAATTCAATACTTGTAAAAGTGAACCAAGTAGGAAGTGTAACTGAAACATTAGAAACTATGAAGCTTGCAGAAAAGAACAACTATAGCTCACTTGTATCACACCGATCTGGAGAAACAGAAGATACTTTTATAAGCCATTTATGCGTTGGAACATCAAGTGGTCAAATTAAGACTGGTGCACCAGCTCGATCTGAAAGAACTGCGAAATATAATGAGCTTCTTCGTATTGGCGAGTTAATTGGTTTTGATTCGTTCAACATAAACAATTGGGGTAAATAAATATGTTAAGAGAAAATCTATTTTCCAAAATTATATTATTAATTACATCCTTTATTTTTGTTTTTTTTATTTTTGATACATGGGAACTAAGCTTTAAAGATTACCAATCTTTAGAATCACAACTTGAGAGTCGTCTTCAGATTGCTGATGATTTAAGAAATGAAATTAGTTTCATCCAAGAAAAGATTGAAGATCTTGAAAATCCAGAGAAACTAGATATTATTTTACGTCAACATGGTTATGGATTACCTGGAGAAAACATTTACCGTTTTAAAGTCCCGGAACCTGTTACCCCGCTTGAAGAAACTCTCCAACGTCAAAGAAGTAAGGGCCTTCTAGAATATGTAGTAGAGTTTATTGTCGGAACAAATAGTGACTAATGAAAAACAAACTGTAGAGATACAGTTGGATAGAAAAATTCGAAGCAGCATTGACGTAGTTGCAAAATGCCATTTTGACTTACCGATTGTTGTGGATGTTCCAAAAAATTTAGATGATGGCACTCCATTTCCAACGATGTATTGGCTTACGTGCCCAATGTATGTCAAGAAAGTGAGCACATTAGAATCAAACGGAATGGTAAAAGAACTTGATAACCAATTAGGAGATAACAAAAAACTTCAAAAATTATGGAGTAAAAGGCAAAAATCTTATGAAAAAGAAAGAAATAAAAAATATAAAAGTTTATTGAATACAATCTCACCTATTGGAGGTGTTGGAGGTACAACAAAGTCCATAAAATGTTTACATTCTCATCTTGCAGACGAATTAGTTAGTGGAAAAAATGTTATAGGAAAAATTATTCTCGAAAGCGTGGGTGGATGTAACTGCAATGCACCATGTATCGTTGAAGGTGCTAAAAATGATAAGTGGCGCATTGAATGGTAAAAGTTGCTGCAATTGATTGTGGATCAAATTCTACTAGGTTGCTTATTTCTGATGTTGAAAATGGAAGATTAGAGAATCAATTAAAGCAACATGAAGTTACAAAATTAAGTAAAAACACAGCACAAAGCAATGAAATTTCTAATGACTCAAAAAAAAGATTTTATAAAGTTTTAAGAAAATACTTGAAAATTATTGAGAATCACCAAGTCGATGAAGTTTTTTGTATAGGAACAGCAGTATTAAGAAATTCAAGGAATTCTGAAGAGATTATTGAAGATGTCAAAAGCAAATTTAAATTAGATTTAAAAGTAATTTCTGGAGAGGAGGAAGGGTATCTCACTGGAATTGGTGTTCAATCTTCATTTGAAGATCTAGAAAATTATCTAATTGTTGATATTGGTGGTCAGAGTACAGAATTGATATACGATATTGAAAAAAGAGTTAGCGTTCATTCAAAAGATGTCGGCGTTGTAATGATGAATGAAAATTTTTTAAATCAAAATCCAATGACGGAGATTGATGAAATAAATGCAACAACATTTTTTGATCAAATATTTGATAATGGTGATTTTTCAAATAGAAATTTTATAGGTGTCTCAGGAACTTTCACTTCTATTGGTTCAATGTATTTAAATCAAACTAAATACAACGAGAGTGAAATTGATAAAATTGATATATCTTATGAATCAATACATAATCTTTATGAAAATTTAAAATTACAATCAATTCCTCAAATTATTAATTCTTATCCAAGCCTTGATCCAAAACGGGCGGTAACAATAGTTTCTGGGCTTTTTCTAGTTTTAAATTTATTAAAAAAATATGAAATTAATCAACTAAAAGTTTCAAAAAGTGATATTTTAGAAGGACTCATCCTAAAATATTTTTAATTTTGGTAGCCCGGGTGGCGGAATTGGTAGACGCGACGGACTTAAAATCCGTTATTCGAAAGGATGTGGGGGTTCGAGTCCCCCCTCGGGCACTTTTGTTACATAATATAAATTAAAAATCAACTTAGATTCAAAAAGTTTTGAAAATAAAGTAGAAAATTACTGTAATTTAAATATTCTAACTGTTAGCTAAAAATTTTCCGATTTTTAGCATACGTACGTATAAAAAGGGAGATAAATAATGAGAAAGTCTATTTTTGGACTATCTCTTCTAACTCTAGCTTTAATTGCCGCAGCTTGTGGTGGTGGAAGCTTAGAAGGTGAAGAGGTTCTTGTATTTGGTGCCCCAGCAACTGATGGACCTGACGGTCAAGCTATTCAAATTGTATTTGATAAATTCACTGAAGAAACAGGAATTATAGCTACATACGTCGGTTCAGAGAACTTCGAATCAGAAGTTCAAGTTCAACTTGAATCAGGAGACGTTCCTGATATTATCTACTGGCCTCAACCAGGTGGTGTTGTTGATGCAGCTGAAAGAGGATTAATTGTTCCTCTTGAAGATTTAGGCATTGATCTTGATGCTTATGCAGCAGCATATTCACCATACCTTGTGAGCCTAGGTACAGTTGACGGAGTTGTTTATGGTGGCGCAAATGCAGTTAACCTTAAAAGTATTGTTTGGTACCAACCAGCAGAATTTGACAAGAGAGGCTATGCAATTCCAGCAACATGGGATGAAATGATAGCTCTTGCTGATCAAATTGTTGCAGATGGAATGAACCCATTTTGTTTTGGTATGTACTCAAACGGTGCAACAGGTTGGCTTGCAACTGACTGGATGGAAGATGTAATGCTTCGAACTGGTGGCGGAACTGATACATATGATCAATGGGTAAATCACGAAATACCATTTAATGATCCTGTTGTAAAAAATGCCGCAGAATATCTAAGTCAGATTATGCACACACCAGACTACGTTGTTGGTGGAACTGATGCGATCGTTTCTACATTCTTTGGAAGCGCTCAGGACCCAATGTTTGAAAGAGATGCTGATGGTAACCCAGGTTGCTTAATGCATAGACAAGCTTCATTCATTGTTGGATTCTGGCCTGAAGATGCACAACCTGGAGCAGGAACAGATACAACTGTATTCCCGTTCCCAGTAATAGATCCAAGCCTACCAAAGGCTGCTCTTGGTGGTGGCGATATGTTCGCTGCTACAAATGATAGAGATGCAACTGCAGCTCTATTCGAGTATCTATTATTAGATGACGAAGCATGGACACCTGTCGCTACAAATGAAGGTGGCCACGGTTCAACACGTATCTCAGCTAATGTGAATTTCGATACATCTTTGTATGAATTAGAAATAACACGTGTTTTAGCTGAAACAATTAATGCTGCTTTAAGTGAAAATGCATTCAGATTTGATGCATCAGACTTAATGCCTGTAGAAATTGGTCAGGGTGCATTCTGGACAGAAATGACAGAATTAGCAAGTAATGGACCAGGTTATATCGATACTGCATTAGACAATATCGAAAATGCTTGGCCGTAAACCAAGTTAAAAATTAAACAATATAGCCACCTTTAATGGTGGCTATATTTTTTGAAGCAACGAAATATAATGTTTAAAATACAAATAAAGTTATTAAGGATTAGATATTAGAGATAGCAAAGTTTTTAATATAGGAATAAGAGTTATAGCACTTGGTGTTTTTCCATTAACTTGGTTTTTATCTCAAGCAATTTTATTTAGAGAATTAACCAAATATTTACCAAGACCTGTTTTAGTATTGCTCGCTATAATCTTTGGTTCCTCATTTATTTTTCTTCTTTATTTAGGTATGAATAAGATCATAAATCTTGCCCCTGAAAGATATCATGAGGGTCTTTATGGAGCAATGTTTATAGGACCTGCAATATTTCTTCTTTTTTTGTTTCTTTTTTATCCTGCTGTTAGAACTATATATTTAAGTTTCTTTGACAAAAGAGGAAATAATTTTATTGGCCTTGATAATTATATCTGGTCTTTCTCTGACCAAGCAATGCTTATTACGATAAGAAATCAAGTTATCTGGTTAGTTGGAGTTGTGAGTTTAGTAATTCTATTTGGTTTAGTAGTGGGTTACATTTCTGATCGTTTAAAAAAAGGTGAAGCATTTTTTAAATCAATCATATTTATGCCGATGGCTATCTCTGCTGTAGGCTCAAGTGCAATATTTAAATTTATATATGAATATAGACCACCACCATTAACTCAAATTGGATTAATAAATGGAATAAGAGTTGGCAGAGGCACAGATATCAACGGAAAAGAGTGTGGAAATAATGCCATTCTTGAAGATGGTTCAAAGATTGACTATGTAAGAGAGGGTTGTTCAAAGCCAATAGGTTGGCTTCAACAAAGAGATATGTCAAATCTACCATCATTTCAAGATATTTCCGAGGGAGGTTTTTTATTAAATCTTTTTGTAGATTTCCCAATAAATACTGTCCTTTTAATGCTTGTAATGGTTTGGATGTTTACAGGTTTTGCTATGGTTGTTTTTTCTGCAGCTATAAAAGCCATACCAGCGGAAATTATTGAGGCAGGTCAGATCGATGGTGCCTCTGAAAGCAAAATATTCATTTCTATTGTTATTCCTTATCTAAAAGCAACAATTATTGTTGTGGCAACTTATTTAACCGTATCTGTTCTAAAAGCATTTGATATTATATATGTGACTACAAGAGGTGACTTTGAGACCAATCTCTTAGCAGTGAAGATGCTTGATGAATTTGCTAAGTTTTTAAACCAAGGAAGATCAGCTGCTGTAGCTGTAATTATTTTTATAAGCGTAATACCGGTAATAATATTGAATGTGTATAGAAACAGACAGGAAGCAAAAGAATGAATTCGCAAATACAAAAATGGTATGATCGACCTGTTTCAAAGTTAATTCTTGTAACTATATCTTTAACATGGGTAATGCCATATTTTGGTTTTGTTTTAAGTTCATTTAGGCCAGGTGACTCGATAAAAAGAGTATCTTGGTGGAGTTCCTTGGCAACTGGTGACTTTATAAGAGAATTTACTTTTGATAACTATTCTGAAATTCTTTTTGCTGAAAACTTAAGCAGGTCATTTTTTAACTCTTTCGCCGTAACAATTCCCTCGACAATTATTCCAATAACTATTGCTGCTTTTGCTGCGTATGCTTTTGCATTTATTGAATTTAGAGGAAAAAATATAGCTTTCTTATTTGTAGTTGCAATGATGATAGTTCCTCTTCAAATGTCATTAATACCTTTAATTAAATTATTCAGCAAAGGTGCAGTGTTGTTTGGCGTCACAGTTATCCCTGAGTTGAGCATCAATGGAACATTTGTAGCTGTATGGTTTGCTCATACAGGTTTTGGGTTACCTCTAGCTACTTTTTTGTTAAGAGATTTTATGATGAGTCTACCAAAAAGTGTAATTGAATCTGCAAAAATGGATGGCGCTTCCCATTTAACCACTTTTTTTAAGCTAGCTCTTCCATTGTCAGTTGCTGGTATTGCTGCTTTTGCTACTTTTCAATTTTTGTGGGTTTACAATGATTTTCTTGTTGCAAATGTATTTCTTGGAATAAGACCTCAAAATTTAGTGGTAACATCACATGTCGCACAACTTACCGTTGGAAATTACGGTGAAGCATGGCATCTAAGAACTTCTGGTGCAGTCGTATCAATGATCGTTCCATTAATTGTATTTTTTAGTCTTCAGAGATTTTTTATAAGAGGGTTAATTGGGGGAGCTGTAAAGGGTTGAGACCCACTCTATTAATCTTAATCTTTTTTTTATTTCCTTTTTGTTCAACTGTTGATACATATGAATATGAGTTAAAAGTTGATAGTGATGAAAAAATAACTGATGGAGTATTAATTTTTAATATTATCCAAAACTCTTTGAATAGTGAATCAATAAAATTAAATTTTCAATTCTTCCCAAAATATGAAATAAATATTGAAAGTTA
The DNA here is from genome assembly GCA_045563315.1 of Candidatus Actinomarina sp. Lineage (GTDB taxonomy): Bacteria > Actinomycetota > Acidimicrobiia > Actinomarinales > Actinomarinaceae > Actinomarina. Next base: position 22,601 of record JBJKUD010000020.1, read on the forward strand.
CGTTCTAACATTTGATATGAAATTTAGAGAAAATTATGAGAGTAATTTTGATGGTATATGTATTGGTCCAACATGGAATGGAGATAAACCTGGAGAATTCGAGGTGATATTAAGTAAAGAAAATAATTTTAAATCAAAAATAATAGGGAAATACGAAGCAGACTCTTTGGAGGATAGGTGTACCAATTATTTTTTTTATCTTAGATATTTTGAAGCAAACTTGTATTCAAATCAAAGAATATTATATGGAGTTGCTACCGATTACGCAGATAATTATCCTGATGCGCCAAACTATTGGATAGTAAATGAAAATAATGAAATTGAAAAAATTGGTAATAGTAACATAAATAAATACAGCATATATTTTGAATTGAGTAAATAATATGAAAATTGGTATTGATTGGGGTGGTACAAAAATTGAAGCTATTGCAATCGATCCTTTAAATGGTGAAGAATTAAATAGAATACGTATAGATTCTCCAAAAAATAATTATGAGGAGATAATTTCAAAAGTTGCTGGGTTAATCAAAGAAATCTCAAATGGATCATCTAACTTTACGGTTGGAATTGGTATGCCAGGATCTATTCATCCAAAGACAAATCTTGTGCAAGTATCCAATACAAAAGCGCTGGAGAATAAATCAGTAAAAGAAGACTTAGAAACAAAGCTTGGATATGAAATAAAAATTGCAAATGATGCCGATTGTTTAGCATTGTCAGAAGCAATTGATGGTGCTGGTGAAAAATATAAAAGTGTGTTTGCAGTCATACTCGGTACAGGCGTTGGGGCAGGTTATTCGTTAAATAAACAAATAGTTATTGGACCCAATAGGCTAACTGGTGAATGGGGACAAAACCCAATTCCAGGACCAATGGATGATTATGAAAAAAGTATAAAAAGGCATTGTGGAAGAGTTGGGGCTATTGAGGTATTTATTTCTGGTCCAGGCTTAGAAAATCATTATAATTTTCTTACAAATTCGAAAAAAAGCTCAAGAGAAATTGTTTCTTTGTTTAAAGAGGGTGAGTCCGATGCTAAAAAAGCAATGGACATTTATTTTGAAAGGATTGCAAGATCATTCAGTACTTTTGTTAATATATTGGATCCCGATGTAATCGTTTGTGGTGGAGGAATGTCCGAAATAGATAATATTTACCAAGAAATTCCAAAAAGGATTGTTCCTTACATAGCATCAAATTATTTTCTAACACCAATTGTAAAAGCAAAACATGGTTCTTCAAGCGGAGTAAGAGGAGCGGCACATTTATGGGACTGATAAACAAGTATTCTATTTTTATTATTTTTATTTTGATTACTTTGACATTTTCAATCTTTGCATACAGTCCTGAAGAGGTAGTTATTGCAGGTCCATATTTTCCACAGATTGAATATTTCGAAAATGAATTAGATTTAATTTCAGCAGATTTAAATATTAAAATTAAATATGTTCCATATTCTGATATAGAATCAGAAATAATTGAAGGCAATGACTCTGACAGTTTTGATCTTGTAATTATTCCAAATCCACAGGGTGTAGTAAATCTTGGTGAACGGGGTTATCTTAAGCCAATTTCGATCGCACTTGAAAAAGAAATAATTGAAAATAATTACTCTAAACATTTACAACAAATAACTACATCTGATGTTGACGGTAAAACATATGGTGTTTTATTTAGGCTTATACCGAACTCACTTATTTGGTATGATGTACAAAAATATAATCAATTAGGAGCACCAAAATTTGAAAGTTTTCAAGATATGGTCTCATATACAGCATCAAACTCATACGAGGACAACCCTTTGTGGTGTATGGACATTGAAAGTGGTGCTTCCACAGGTTGGATAGCAACAAATTGGTTAGAAGATCTTATTTTGCATGAGCACGGACCCTCTGTTTATGATGAATGGTTTCAACAAAAAATTACCACACAGAATGAAGACATAAAACTATCAATTTCAAATATTGGTGAGTTAATTTTTATTAAAAATGCCGTTTACGGAGGAAAAGAAAGAATAATAAATAAAGAGTTTCGTAATAATTACAGTAATTTAGTTGATAATAATAATTCATGTGTATTTAGTTGGTCTGGACATTTTGCAAGCATGTATTTCCCAGATAATAAAAACTATGGATCTGATTATGATTTTTTTAAATTTCCATCTTTAGAAAATAAAAATGCAATGGTTGGAATTGGAGATACATTAGCAATCCTAACTTCAACAGATGATTCAATTAAGGTTTTCAATTCATTAACAAGTAATTCTTTTGGTCAAGACTGGATTTCACAACAAGATGCAATGTTTATTTCTGCAAATAAAAATTCAAAAATCAATAAGATTAACAGTCCTATGCTTTTGAAAGAAACATTGTTTGTAAGGACTGCATTAAATGAGGATTTGTTTAGATATGATGCATCCGAGCTTATGGAAAGAAGAATTGGTGCAGATTATTTGTTACTTGCGTTGAAAGAATATATTTCTTATGGAAACTTATACATTAACCTGATTACTCAAGAACTAGATAGCAAGTACTAATATTTTTAGATTACATCTCCTGATACAGGATCAAAAAAATGAAGCTTAGAAGGATTGATCTTTAATTCGATTTCTTCACCTTCAGCAACAGTAGAGTTTGGATTTATCCTAGCTATAAATTTTGTACTATCTCCAAGAACACTGATATCTTCGCCTTCATCAGCCAATATTTCTTCAATAGCTTCAGTTTGAACGGGTTTTATGTCTTTGTAAAAATGAACATATGAGTCTGATCCAAGTTGTTCTAGTAAAGATACTTTAACTTTTATACTCTCGGAATAGTCAGCTTCATTTGCAAAATAACCATCTTCAAAAGCCTCAGGTCTAATTCCAAGGATTATCTCTTTATTTTCGAATGATTTTAGTTTTTCTTTTTTTTGATCTTTATATCTAATTTGATTGTCTCCAAAAGTTAATTCAATTACATCATTTTCTGTTTTTATTTTTGCGTATACAAAATTCATTGATGGACTTCCAATAAATCCAGCCACAAATATATTTTTTGGATTTGAATAAATTTCTCTAGGAGTATCTATTTGTTGTAGTTCACCTTTTCTAATCACTGCAACTCTATCGCCCATTGTCATAGCTTCAACTTGATCATGAGTAACGTACAGAGTTGTTGTTTGAAGTTGAGTATGTAATTGACCTAACTCAGCTCTCATTTGTACTCTTAATTTTGCATCTAGATTAGAAAGTGGTTCATCCATCAAAAATGCTTGTGGACTTCTTACAATTGCTCTTCCCATTGCTACTCTTTGTCTTTGTCCTCCAGATAAAGCTTTAGGTTTCCTCTCTAAAAGTTCACTAATTTCTAAAGTTTTTGCAGCATCTTTAACCTTTTTTTCTATTTCATCCTTAGGCAGTTTTCTAAGTTTTAGGGAAAAAGCCATATTGTCATATACCGACATATGAGGATATAGAGCATAATTTTGGAAAACCATTGCAATGTCTCTATCTTTAGGTGCAACCTCGTTGACTGTTTTATCACCAATTGCAATTTCACCCTCTGTAATATCTTCTAAACCAGCAACCATTCTAAGTAATGTAGTTTTTCCACACCCTGAAGGCCCAACAAGAACAACAAATTCACCGTCATTAATAGTTATACTTACATCTTCTAAAGCTCTGGTACCATTTGGGTAAATTTTCCCAGCTGATTTGATGTCAATTTCTCCCATATAGAAATAATTTTAACCATATAATTTTTAATTTAAAAATGAATTCAATCTTATAATATTTCTATGCTTGAAGTTCCAATAAATAGAATTACTACTTTAAATGATGAACAACCAAATATAGATGCTCCTTATGTTTTATATTGGATGATTGCATTTAATAGAGTAAATTATAATTTCTCACTTCAACGGGCAATTGAATGGGCTAATAAATTATCAAAACCTCTTCTTATTTTTCAACCTATGGCCATTGATTATCCAATGGCAAGTATTAGATTTCACAAATTTGCAATCGAAGGTATGCGAGACATTCAAAAACAAGTTAAAAATTCTAAAGCTTTTTATTTTCCATATGTTGAGGAATCCAAAGGAGTTGGTGACAAATTGTTATTTGATTTAGCCAAGGATTCAGCTGTTGTAATCACTGATGATTATCCAACCTACTTTGTCCCTCAAATGACTGCTGAAGCAAAAGGTAATATTAATACAACCTATGAACTTGTAGATTCAAACGGAATATTGCCAATTAAGATTGCAGAAAAAGAATATGTTCGAGCCCATGATTTTAGACGGTTTATGCATAAAAATATTGAAGATTTTCTTGTTGAATTCCCTGTTGAAAACCCCTTGGATTATTTAAATATTAAATTTGATCAGAAGCTTTTGGAATCAGTGAATGGAAAATATAAATTAGTAAATTTTAGTGAAATAAATCTTGATAAATTTTTAAAAGATTTAAATGTTGATAAATCTGTCGAAATAAGTGAAATAGTTGGTGGTTATGATGCAGCAAAATCAAGACTGGACTATTTTACAAAAAATGGCTTCAGTGATTATGCAAAAAGAAGAAGCCATCCATCTGAAGATGCAAGTAGCCAGTTATCTCCATATTTTCATTTCGGACATATATCAACCTTCGAAGTATTTGAAAAAATAATAAGTAATGAGTCTTGGTCTGTAGAAAATATTGATCCTAATTTTGTTGGTCGAAGAGAAGGCTGGTGGGGTGGTTCATCAAATCTTGAAAGTTTTTTTGATGAGTTAATTACTTGGAGAGAACTTGGATATCATACATGTGTAAAGCGAGCTAATTATGATCAATATCAGTCTCTTCCTGAATGGGCTATTAAAACATTAGATGAACACACGAATGATGAAAGAGAATATGTATATGATTTATCAGAACTTACAAACGGAGAAACTCATGATGAGATCTGGAACGCTGCACAAAATCAATTAAGAGTTGAAGGTAGGATTCATAATTATCTAAGGATGTTGTGGGGAAAAAAAATTCTTGAATGGACCCCCAATCCTCAGATCGCCCTCTCTTATTTAATCGATCTTAATGATCGTTTTGCTCTTGATGGAAGAGACCCAAATTCCTATTCTGGTGTTTTTTGGATTCTAGGTAGATATGACAGAGCTTGGGGTCCAGAACGTCCAATATATGGAAAAATCCGATATATGACATCAAAATCAACAGCAACTAAATTTAATTTAAAGCCCTATTTAGAAAAATGGAATCAAGAAACAAGATCATAATTACTATTCATTGCAAATAAAGTTACAAAAAAACTCCAAAAATTTTTTTAAAATTTTAAATTATTGCACAAGGATGGTACATTTGTGATGTGAACGTTTCACAATAAATAAAAAAAGGAGTACTTCTAAATGGAAGAACTAACATATCGTCTCTTTATGGTGGCAACCGTAGGAATGCTTGCAGGAACAGTATTTTTACTTGCTTCATCAAGAGAGGTAAAACCAGAACATAGACGTGGTGTATATATTTCAGCACTTGTCTGTGGTATTGCATGGTATCACTATCAGAAGATGGGAGCATCTTGGGAAAGTGGATCATATGATACAGGGTTAAGATACGTCGACTGGGTCTTAACTGTTCCTTTGATGTTTGTAGAAGTCCTAGCAGTTACAAGAAAGGGTGCCGCATATAATGAGGCAGTCCGTAACTGGGGAATTGCAGCAACTGTAATGATTGGTGCAGGCTACTACGGAGAAACATCAGCAGCAGGAAGCAATGAATATTGGACTGGATTCGTAATTGCTATGGCAACTTACGTCTGGTTAATGAGAAATCTTCAAGCTGAAGGAGAAGGTCTTAAAGGTGATCAAGCAGTAGCTTTTGAAAACATTAAGAACTTAATCCTTGTAGGCTGGATAATTTATCCGTTAGGATATATTGCACCTGTAGTCGGAGACTTCGATGCTATTCGTGAAGTTCTATACACAATTGCTGACATAATTAATAAAGTCGGTCTTGGTGTATTAGTACTACAAATGGCTCGAGTACAATCAGGAGAAAAAGTTTCGTAACTTTTTCGAATAAAATTTTAATGATAGGCGGCAAATGTCGCCTATCATTTTTTTTTGGGTAAAATTTCAATATGGATTTAATGAATTTAACAATTTTACTAAACACTTTTTTTGGTTTTCTCACGATTGTGGCTTGGATATCTTCTACAGCAATACTGTATCTTTATTTTTCTAAAAAAACTTTTAGCAAAGTTGTTACAGATCAATTTTTAAATTTTGCAATTTCTGTTGCTATATTTTCTTCTATTGGGAGTATCGTTTACTCAGAAGTAGTGGGATTTATTCCATGCAGATTTTGTTGGTATCAGAGATACTTAATGTATCCAATTGCAATTTCATTACTTATCTCACTAATAAAGCGTCCTTTTTTTAGAGTAGGTTATATAAGCATTGTTGGTGTATTAGTAAGTATTTATCATATCTTCCTACAAAATGGTGGAGGAGGCGGTGGAACATGCGCCATTGATGTCCCTTGTGATTTAAAATATGTTGATATTTTTGGATTTATAAGTATTCCAGTAATGGCTGGGACAGGATTTTTAACGATATTTGTATCTTTGTTGTATTATGAATTTGCAAGGAAGGAATTGATTGAATAAAAATTTTATTATTGGTGGAGCTGTTATTCTCGTTTTAGGTTTAGCTATTGCGATTGGTGTCACTTTAAGTTCTGAACCTGTAGCTGCTGGATTGCCAGAAGGTGAAATTAATGTTTCAGGGGAGCCCCTTCCACAATATGCAGGAGAAAATGATGATAATGTTGCACTTGGACTGACGGCCCCAACATTTTCAGCACCAGATCAAAATTCAGAGATTTTTCAATTAGAAAAAAATGGAAATTCCAAAGCATTATTATTTTTAGCTCACTGGTGTCCTCACTGCCAGAGAGAAGTTCCCGTTGTTCAAAGATTTATTGATTCAAATGGTGTTCCTCCTGGAATTGATGTTATTGCAGTCGCTACATCTATTGATAGAGGTAGAGAAAACTATCCACCTCAAGTGTGGTTAGAACGAGAAGGGTGGAGCGAGACTCAAATTTATGACTTAGATCGTGAAATTGGTGAAGCTTACGGGCTTAATGCTTTTCCTTACTGGGTCTTTTTGGATAAAGACCTAAACGTGCTTGCTAGAAGGACAGGAAATCTTCCAGAAGATATGGTTGGAGCTCTTCTTATACAGCTTGCCAATCAATAATATTTTTCAGCTCTTTTTTTCAAAAACTCCCAAATAAACAAAACCAAAAATACCCATTCTTTTTAATATTTTTTGCTCTAAATTTATATCAATTAAGAAATCTTCAGGAGGCGGGAGTTTGTCTAAAGAAAAATGCAGAAATCTATACTCTTTTAAATTTAAAGTAACTAACCCAATTAAATGCAAGACAATGTAAGTTCCGATTTTATGAAATTGTTTCAAAACATTGTTTCTTGGCCTTGACATATCAAGCAATATGAACTTACCATCTTTTTTTAGAACCCTTCGAACTTCATTGAAAGTTTTATTAATATTCTCTACATTTCTTAATACGAAACAGCAAAAAATATTATCAAAATAATTGTCATCGAAAGGTAAATTTTCGCTCTTGCCAACTACTTTCTTCTCAAATTTATTGAGTGATAACATGGCTTCATCAGGATCAAGAGCTACAACATTATATTTTTTGAGATCATAATATGAAGCTCCAGTACCACTACCAAGATCAAGGACATTTCCAAGTTTAAGGTTTTCAGCAGCTTGACGTCTCCATGACTTATCAAAGCCAAATGTTATCAATGAATTGATAACATCATAGAACTTATGTATATTTGAAAAGTTTGCTGATTTGTTCAATTAAATTAAATATGCAACAGCCAATAAGATGCCTGTTAAAAAGTGTATTCCAATTGTTGAAACGTTTACAAGCAACAATTCGTAAGGAACCTTTTGTCTATCTGCATCTGGATTGTTCCATTTGATCATCCATTCATCAGCCATTTTGAATGCTTTCCAGACTAATGCCAAAGGAAGCAAAGCAATGAAAGCGTAAATAGTTCCAAACTCGGTAAAGAAGCTTAGAAGTCCAATTAATGCAACAGAGAGGAAAGCTTCAATCATAAATTGTTTATACAAAGATAAAGGTTTCTCTAGCCTCATCCAACCATCGTTTATGGCTGTTCTTACAACCCAGGTATTTTTACCAACTGCAGCATCTGATGGTGCGTCTTGGAATTGGTTTATCCAAACTATAAGCATTACTAATAATCCAATAGGTATAGATGCAAGTAAAGCTTCCATCCAGTTCCAAAGAGCTAAATCATTATCATGTATTGGAAAAGTTAAAACATAATGTGCTCCCATTACCATTACTGGACCAAATCCAAGAGCTATTGCGATTTCTCCAAAACCCTTATACCCGAGTCTTACTGGATCTCCTGTATACCCAAGTGCAAGAAATGTTCCTAAGATACCTGTCCATAAAATAGGTGTGTTTCCAAATATAAAACCACTAATTTGTTGATTGATATAGAGTCCTATACCGATCGTGCCAATAATACTTAATAAAGCTGTCATTAATACCTGTCCAGGTGTCATTAAACCAACTTGAATTACTCGGCTACCTCCGTTAAAAGGACTAGCAACTTTATTTATTTCATCTGCACTAGATGTATGGTCAAAATAATCATTTGAGGCATTTGTTGCTATCTGTGCCAAACATGCGCCACTAAGAACAAGCCAAAACATATTCCACGACCAAGTACTACTTAAATTTTCAGTTTTTAGATCATTCCAAGCTACTGATGCACCAATTAATATAGGTGCAATAGTGGCAGTAAGAAAGGGGGCTCTTATAGTACGAAGCCAAAGACCAACTCTTTTTAACGCTAATTTAAAAGTAAACTTTATAGCTGAAGTTTTATTAGCTGGGTATGTTCTCCATTCAAATTGTTCATCTTGATAAAAATCTACATACTTTATTGTTGTTGGCTTAATACGGTAATAACCTACAACATCATTTTCTTTTAAAAAATCATCTTCCATATATTCTTTAAATGCTTCTGTAGTAGATAGAACCATTTTGTATGCTTCTTCTTTTTCTTTGTCATCTTTTATTTTGTAACACTCACCATCAATTTGAAGGCCTTTAATACCTTCTTGTCCTTTTGGCCATATCACCACATGTACTCTTGGATTCAAACGAATTTGCTCTGCTTTTCTTGTTGGATTAAAAGTAAAAAATACCAGATCTTCACCGTCACGCGCATAGAAAACTGAAGCACCTGAAGAGTTTCCACCTACACTCGTAGCAATAAACATTCTGTCAGCAGAATCTAGTACACTTTCAATTTTTTTATCAAGAACGTCGTTCATGTTAAAAAGACTAATAGGCTTGTGAAATAATGCACAAAGTCCTTACTGTTTATTTGTTATTCATTTAATATTGTTAAGTATGTTTGATGTGTTTAAAACTCCTGAATTTAAAAAAGCTTTAAGGTTTTATATTGAAGAGGTAAAAAATAATAAAAAGCATTTTCTCATATCTATGTTTTCAGCAATCATCTGGTGTTTTTTAGTCATTCTTCACCCATATTTGATTAAGCGAATTGTTGATGATGGAATAGTTGCAAGCGATCAACAAGTTATAATCGTTTTTCTTTCCTTTTTAGTAGCAATTGGTTACGTAAGAGCGGCATCTATTGGTGTAAGAAGATATTTCAGCATGTCAGTCTCATTTAATGTTGAAGCTGAGATCAGAAACACCATTTTTGGACACATGCAAAGATTAGCTTTTAAATATCATGACAAAGTTCCCACAGGTGAGTTAATGGCAAGAGCATCTAGTGACGCATCTCAAGTTAGACTTGCTTTTGCGATTGCTCCTCTAGCAACTGCAAATGTTTTTCTTTTATTGTTATTAAGCGTCACACTTGTTTCTATTGATTTAATTTTGGGATTAATTGTACTTTTATCAATTCCCTTAGTTTTATATATAGCTGGAAACTTTGCATCACGGGCAATGGAAGTTTCCCTAAAGGTCAAAGAGGCTGAGGCTGAAATGACCACTGAAGTTGAGGAACAGCTAGGTGGAATCAGAGTTGTCAAAGCTTTTGGAAATGAAGATGAAGCATCTTTAAAAGTTGAAAAATCTATTGAAAAGATTTATGAAACATCCATAAATTTCTTGCATTTACGAACAAGATTTGTCCCTATGTTTGAGCTGATACCGATGATTATCACACTTGTCGTTCTTTTATTAGGAGGTTATTTAGCGATCAATGAATATATAACTTTAGGAGATTTTATTGCTTTTACACAATATGTAATTTTATTAATTTGGCCCTTAAGAATAACTGCATGGTTTTTATCGGAGATACCTTCTAGTGTATCAGCTGGAAATCGAATTCTAGAATTATTAGATGAACAACCATCAATCATAAATGATGATGAAATAGCTGAATTTCCTTCTGATGGAAATGGGTCAATTGAATTTGAGAATGTTGATTTTAGTTATGGAAATGATCCGATTTTTAATAAACTTACTTTCAAAGTAGAAGGACAAAAAACAATTGCTATTGTAGGTGCAACTGGATCAGGAAAATCAACTTTATCTTATCTTCTTCCAAGACTTTATGATGTTAAATCTGGAACAATAAAAATTGATAATGTTGATATTAAAAAAATTAAACTTGACGATTTAAGAAACAATGTAAGTTTAGCTTTTGAAGAAAGTTTTTTATTTTCAAATTCTGCCAAAGACAATATTGCTATTGGATCAATTGAAGCATCTCAACAAGAAGTTGAAGAGGCTGCAATTATTGCGAAAGCTCACGAATTCATTTCTCAATTACCTGAAACTTACGAAACCAAAGTAGGAGAAAGAGGTTATGGTTTATCTGGAGGGCAAAGGCAAAGAATTGCTCTAGCTAGAGCAATTGTTAGAAATCCTAAAATATTAATACTTGATGATGCACTTTCAGCAGTTGATGCTTCAACAGAAGAAGAAATTCGAAATCAACTTAAGAATGTTATGAATAAAATGACAACTTTAATAATTACTAATCGTGTACCTACGATTGAACTTTGTGACGAGGTCTTATTCATTGAAGATGGAAAAATTAAAGCACAAGGTAAACATGAGAATATTCTTACTGAAGTTAAGTCTTATAGAAACTTATTTCTAGAACAAGAGAAAGCATCAAAATTAAATTGAAAGATAAAACATTTTCACGATCATTGAAACTTGTCCCAGAGGTCAAAAACAAATTTATTGTAAGCTCTTTAATCGCTTTATTTGCTACAGCTATAAGAATGATTGGACCATATTTGATAAGAAATGGAATAGATGGTGGTGTAATTGAATCAGATTATGGATACGTATTAGAACAATCACTTTATTACTTTTTAACTCTTGTTTTGTTGTATTTTGTAACAAGTCAAGCTCTGCTTTATATCGGTATGGTTGGTGAGACATATGTAAAAAGGGTTAGAGAAAAATTATTTAGGCATATGTCATCTTTAGACATAAATTACTTTGAGAAAAATAAGACAGGAGTTTTAGTTGCAAGATTAACATCTGACATGCAAAGTTTGACTGAATTTGCAAAAGAAGGTGCAAGTAGTGTCTTAACTGCTTTGTTAACAATATTTGGAGCTGTAATAGCTGTATTTATCGTTGATGTACAGCTTTCAATATTAGCTTTTGTTGTTATGCCAATATTAGCTATAGCAACAAAAATATTTAGGAATTATGCAGATACCACTTATTGGGAAGTTAGAGAATGGATTGGTCAAGTACTCTCTTCATTACAAGAAGGTATTTCAGGTGTTAGAGTTATTCAAGCCTACACGGATGAAGATACTCAAATAAAAAGATTTAAAAAAGTAAATAAAGAACATTTCAAAGCAAATATGAGGTCAGCAAGAAACATAGCTGTTTACTTTCCATTTCTTGAATTCACTAGGGTTTCTTCTATTGCGACTGTATTGTGGTTTGGCTCACAAAGAATATCTGAGGGAACACTTTCTGTTGGCGAGTTAGTTGCACTATTGTTTTATTTAAACTATTTTTTTGATCCATTAATACAACTGTCTTTTAATTACGATACCTTAAGATCTGCTGGCTCATCAATGAAAAAAGTATTTTCAATTCTAGATGAACAACCTAATTTAAGTAAGAAAGGGGAAAAATTTCCAGACACTTCTCCTGAAAATGCCGTGGAGTTCGAAAATGTAAAATTTTCCTATGGTAGAGAAAACGTCTTACATGGAGTTTCTTTTTCTATAAATAAAGGTGAAAAAATTGCAATAGTTGGAGAGACTGGAGCAGGAAAAAGTACAATAGCTAAATTAATCTTAAGATTTTATTTGCCTACTGGTGGGGAAATGAAATATTTTGGAATTGATTCAAAAGAAGTTGATGAAGAATGGGTTAGGGACAATGTTGCTTTCGTTCCTCAAGAAAGCTTTTTATTTAGAGGAACAATTAGAGAAAATTTAAATTATTCACAGCCAGAAGTTAGCTCATTAGAGGAAGAACTTGCCTCAATTGGTGTTCTTGAATGGTTTGATAGATATGAGAAAAAATTAGATCAAGAGGTCGGTGAAAGAGGTGGGAATATATCAGCCGGTGAAAGACAATTTGTTGCTTTATTGAGAGCAGTTTTAGCAAAAAGAAAAATTATTGTCTTTGATGAAGCTACTGCAAATTTAGATATAGAGTCTGAATCATCGATATTAGATGCGACTGAAAAACTTTTAGCATTTCAGACTTCAATTGTTATTGCACATAGACTTGAAACTGTACTAAATGCAGAAAAAATTATAGTTATGGAAAATGGGAATCTTACGGGGTTTGATAGTCACGAAAATTTGTTGAATGGTAATCAGACTTACAAAGATCTTTTTTCAGCTTGGAACTTAGTTAACGAGACTTAATTCTTTTTTTAGCAAGATCACAGTAATCACTATTTACTTCATAACCGATATAGTCTCTTTCTAAATTTTTTGCTGCTAACCCAGTAGTTCCACTTCCCAAAAAAGGATCAAGAATAATTTCATTTTTATACGAATAAAGATTTATGAATCGTTCAACTAATTCCTCTGGAAATGGAGCAGGGTGACCTATTTTTTTAGCTTTTGCAGGGAGAATATTCCAAATAGACAATGTAGAGTCCATAAATTCTTCTTTTTCAATTGTTGATTCACCTTCTTTATTTCTATTCATTGACTCTTTTGAGAAAACTAAACAATACTCGTGTAGATCACGTATTACTGGGTTTGACGCAGAGAGCCAACTACCCCAGGCAAAGTTTGCATTAGCACCCTTAGATTTTTGCCAAATTATTTCTCCACGCATAATGAAACCTAAATTTAAAAGAAGTTCTGTAAATTGATTAGAAAATGGAATATATGGTTTTCTTCCAAGATTGGCAACATTCACAACAAGACGACCCCCAGATTCCGTTACTCTATAAACTTCCTTAAAACAGGACTTCATCATTTTCCAATATTTTTTATCATCAAGATCAAGATCACTCAACTTGCCTACATTATATGGAGGCGAAGTTATGGTAAGAGAGACACAATTATCAACAAGCTCATTCATATTTTCTGAGCTTTTATTAAATATTTTATTACGGACTTTTGATATGTTATTTTCTGTTTGAATATCAATATTATTTTCTGTTTGGAATTTAGAGACGAACCCCTTTCTAGATCCTGACCCTTCTTTAAAAACGGATTCTTTTGACATTTCTAATCCTTTTTTATTTTCTTGTGACCAAAATCTATCTCTTCTTGACTTTCTAACTCAAGAACTTTTTCTATAAGATTTTCATAATCTTCATGCTGTATGTATGCTAAATTTTTTATATTTAATATCTCTTCGTCTGGGTTACTTTGAGATAACCAAATAATTCTTTTTAACGTGCTATCTTTAATAGCTTTTATAAAAACACTTCGAAGCTTAGAATCAGTGTCTTCAAAGAATACTCCACAAAATGCTCCGTGTGAAGCTGTAGATATATGAGTATCATCCAATATATCTCCGATTGCTTTTTTACCTGGTAGTGATGACTTAAACGAATCTTCTAACTCATCTGATAAAAATAATCGTAAATCTTGGTTTTGTTTAGAAAGACCAAGAACAATTTCTTTGTCTAAGCTATTTGTAGGGTTTACGCATATAACAGGCATGTATTAAAGTTTAATTAACAATATGAGAAAACTATATTTATAGCTCTTATTATTGAAACGAAGCTTTACTAGAATTAAATTATGACTGACGTAGATATTGACATTGGAAAATACTCTTTGGGGTGGTCTGACCCTGAAAAAAATGTATTTAAACCTGAAAAAGGTTTAAACGAAGACATTATTAGAAAAATGTCTGAAATTAAAGAAGAACCAGAATGGATGCTGGAATTTAGATTAAAAGCATATAAAAGGTTTCTTGATAAGCCAATGCCTGAATGGGTTGCCAAAGAAAAACTTAGCCAACTAGATTTTGATGATATCTACTACTACATAAAACCAACTGAAAACCAAGCCGACTCATGGGATGAAGTTCCAGAAGAAATAAAACAGACTTACGAAAAACTTGGAATACCTGAGGCTGAAAGAACTTACCTTGCTGGAGTTACAGCACAATATGAAAGTGAAGTTGTCTATCACAAAAACAGAGAAGATCTAGAAAAATTAGGCGTATTATTTTGCGATATGGATACGGCAGTTAGGGAGTATCCAGAATTAGTTCAAGAATATTTTGGAACGGTAATTCCTCCAGGTGACAATAAGTTTGCTGCACTTAATTCAGCTGTATGGTCAGGCGGATCATTTATTTATGTTCCAAAAGGTGTGCATGTTGAAGATCCTCTTCAGGCATATTTTAGAATTAATGCAGAAAATATGGGTCAATTTGAGAGAACCTTAATTCTTGTGGATGAGGGAGCTTCTGTACATTATATCGAAGGTTGTTCAGCACCTGTTTATACAACAGACGCATTACATTCTGCAGTTGTTGAGATAGTTGTCAAAGCATCAGGAACTTGTAGATATACAACAATTCAAAACTGGTCAAATGATGTTTATAACTTGGTTACAAAAAGAGCACAAGCTTATGGAAATGCAACCATGGAATGGATTGACGCTAATCTTGGTTCAGGGTTAACGGTTAAATATCCTTCCGTTTATTTAATGGAACCAGGTGCTCATGGTGAAGTATTATCTGTAGCCTTTGCAAACACAGGACAACATCAAGACACAGGAGCAAAAATGGTTCATCTTGCTCCCGATACAACTTCTTTGATTACATCAAAGTCAGTTTCAAAAGGTGGTGGAAGAGGAGCTTATCGAGGACTTGTAAAGGTTGAAGATGGAGCTGAAACAGCTAAAAGCTTTGTAAGATGTGATGCACTAATTTTAGATGATGAATCTAGATCAGATACATATCCTTATATGGAGATTGAAGAGTCCTCAGCAGAAATAGGACATGAGGCAACAGTTTCCAAGGTTGGAGAGGATCAACTTTTTTACTTAATGAGTAGAGGCCTTTCTGAAGAAGAAGCAACATCAATGATAGTTGCTGGCTTTGTTGAAGAGTTTACAAAAACACTTCCAATGGAATATGCAATGGAATTTAACAAATTAATCGAGCTCAATATGATTGAAGCCGGTGCTGTAGGTTAATTGCATAGGAAGTCATTTGAATACAAAACTAGTTGAAAAAAATCTAGCAAAAAAAACATCAAAAGATTTTCCTGAAGTTTCTGTTAAAAACGAAGACTGGAAATACACTGGAAAAAATGTTTTTACAGTCAATGGATTCGAGGTAGGAAAACCTGCAGAAATTCAAAAAAATGAAATATTTAATATCGACTCAAATTGTCATGAATTTGTTTTAAATACCGAAGATAAAAGCGTTGAGGTTACAGATCTTGAGAAGATTACAAAATCAACCATCGATGAATCCATTAAAAGACCCTTTGATAGATTTTCAGTTGAACAGTTTGAGAAATTAACTGGTGGTTTTCAATTAAATTTTAAAGA